>NZ_JAWRWZ010000693.1:0-245 GCF_046535285.1 Chryseobacterium sp. SIMBA_028
TGATCCGGCGGATAGCAGGCAGCGCCGCCCGACCGCGGGCGCCTATGAGCATCACCAGGGTTCCGGGCTGAACCCCGTCTTCATCTTCGGCATCCACGATGATCGCATCACGGACGATCCCGTTGTCCGGGTTGGGTGCCAGCAACAGCCTGGCGTTGTCCACTCCCAGGTCTTCCAGTACATCGCTTAGCAGGGTGACGACATCGTCGTCGTCGGGTTCCAGGGCTTTCAACGAAGCTGACGCT
>NZ_JAWRWZ010000694.1:0-245 GCF_046535285.1 Chryseobacterium sp. SIMBA_028
GGCAAGCGGCGAGAAAAACGGAATAATATACTGAAACAATAAAATATTCGGCATTGCCCAAAGTCCTAGTCCTTTATATTTCGGATTTAAAAAGGTCTGTCTCTGTTTCCAGAACATCTGCATAATTCCGTATGTCCAGCGAAAACGTTGTTTTAAAAACTGTTTCACGGTTTCCGGAGCTTCCGTTACAGCAACTGCTCTGTTTTCATTAGCAACAGTGTAACCTTCTCTTAAAATCTTCACTG
>NZ_JAWRWZ010000695.1:0-245 GCF_046535285.1 Chryseobacterium sp. SIMBA_028
TTAAAATTTTTAATATTCAACTATATAATGAATGAGATACTTACACAGTATCTCATTTTTTTTGTTTTTATTATCCTAGAATTAAGAACTTTTTGCTTGATCTCTCTCGCAGATTAAGCGAATTGAGCAGATTAATAATATAAGCACATAACAACAACGCACAATCAAATCCATCTTACAAAAACCTTTGATTTTTTTACTATGTGAACTTCTCTATGCAGCATCATTTAAACTTTGAAAAGCTA
>NZ_JAWRWZ010000696.1:0-245 GCF_046535285.1 Chryseobacterium sp. SIMBA_028
TAAGAGGATTTTTATTGGCAGCTTTACCCCCAATCAGATTTCCTAAGGCGATGGCAATTCCATAGACTAAGAGAATAATTGTAACCACAGATTCTTTAAATCCTGTAATTTCCTGTAAAATGGGTGATAAATATGTAAAAAACACAAATGTTCATCCATATCCCATGGCTGTCATTAAGAAAGCAAAGATCAGACGTTTGTTGGCTAATACTTTCACCTGTTGTTTTAAGGATGCGGTTTTTCCT
>NZ_JAWRWZ010000697.1:0-245 GCF_046535285.1 Chryseobacterium sp. SIMBA_028
CATTCGCCGCGCCGAGAACATGGTTGCCGAGGCCGATCTGGTGCTGTATCTGCATGACCTATCTGTTGGTGCCGCGGTTTCAACACCTGCTGATCCGCGCGTCTTGACCGTGGGGACGAAGGCAGACCTGGTGCCGGCTAGGAACGAGCTTGATTTTTCAATCTCCGTTCAGACCGGTGCCGGGCTTCAAGAGCTTCGGTCGATGATTGGCCGCCGGATTGAACAGATGGTCCGGCCAGATAGTT
>NZ_JAWRWZ010000698.1:0-245 GCF_046535285.1 Chryseobacterium sp. SIMBA_028
TGGTTGTCCATCCTGAAGACCAATGATCTGCAGCATCTGCTGCGGTATAATCATCAAAATCGTAAGCTGTAGTGTTTACAATTCCGTCAACAGGGTAATAAGGATAAGTAACGTTTCCGTTTTTGTAAAGAGCGTTTGTGTTTGCACCATTTAGATCAAAACCAAGTCCGCCGATTGCCGAACCGAACTGAGTTCCCTGATACAACAAAGTATAGAATCTGTGATCTGCTTTTGCAATCGCTTTC
>NZ_JAWRWZ010000699.1:0-245 GCF_046535285.1 Chryseobacterium sp. SIMBA_028
CACGGTCAGCAGCTCCGGGCTCATCGATGCCGGCGGCAACCGGGTGGCGTTGTCCTCCGCGGATCAGCAAGTACTTTTGTCACTCCCCCGCGGGAACCTGCCCGTGGACCGTTCGCTCTCCAACGGCGACTACCGCCTGGTCGCCGTCGAAACCCCCTACGGAGACGTGATCGTGACAGGCCTGCCGCTGGCTGACAAACAAAGCACAGAGGCTTCGCTGGTATGGACCATGGTCCTTGTGTCGT
>NZ_JAWRWZ010000700.1:0-245 GCF_046535285.1 Chryseobacterium sp. SIMBA_028
TATCCACTCCAAACGTATTCAGTTCGTAAGCTAAACTCTCGCTCCAACCTTCCAATGCCCATTTTGTTGCGTGATAGGTTGATCCTAATGGAAATGCGATCAATCCACCAATAGAAGTCGTTGTGATGAACATTCCTTTTCTTTTCTCTCTGAAATAAGGAATAAATGCCTGAGTTACACGAATAACACCTAATAAATTGGTATTCAACTGTTTTACGATCTGATCATCGTTTAAAGCTTCCAAC
>NZ_JAWRWZ010000701.1:0-245 GCF_046535285.1 Chryseobacterium sp. SIMBA_028
CTTTCAACGACAAAAACACCGTTGACATTATCGTCTATGAACATCCTGTTTATTCTGACTCTAAAATATGCGAATTGGTCAAATTCAGATCCTGGGAGCAGAGGGAATCTAAAGGGATGGAATTCTCTTCTAAAGGCGTACAAGCAAGAAAAAAGAAAGCTGTGAAGAAAAGTTCACAGGGGTCTGCGAAGAAAAGTTCACAGGCTTCCGTGAAGAAAAGTTCACAGGGGTCTGTGAAGAAAAGT
>NZ_JAWRWZ010000702.1:0-245 GCF_046535285.1 Chryseobacterium sp. SIMBA_028
GGATATTACAATAGCTTGCATCAAATGGCTGTTTGTTACCGTTATCTGGGTAATTCAAAATCAGCAGATTCCCTGACGAATATTGGATTGGCGCTGACCAGTGGAAATAATGAATTCAGACAAGAGTATGGATATTTCCTGAAGGAAAAAGGCATCCAGCAATTTCGAGAGAAAGACTATCAAAATTCCATCAAGTCCTTAAATGGCTCGCTGATTTCTATAGCCAGTGTAGATGATTTTGCCTG
>NZ_JAWRWZ010000703.1:0-245 GCF_046535285.1 Chryseobacterium sp. SIMBA_028
CCAGGCTGGTAGGTGATACGAGTGATACATAATTATTTTCTACCTGTTTGGCGATGCTGTCCTTCTGAAGTTTTCTCTCAATTTCCTGATAATCCTTTTCATCTAAAAATAAAGGGAGGTTCTGGTTGACGAAATCAAAGGTTTCTGAGATTTCTTGATCATTGATCTTGCCCTCTACTGAACCGATATACTGATGTAAAGGTTCTATTTTCTGTAGAAAAGTATCGGCAGTTTCAGACAGCTGG
>NZ_JAWRWZ010000704.1:0-245 GCF_046535285.1 Chryseobacterium sp. SIMBA_028
GGATGGGTATATCCTATTTCATTGGCTATTTCTACAATGCTCAATTCTTGTTTATGGTGGTGGTTAAGATTACCGGAAACCACTTAGGTTCAAAGTCGATACCGAATTCTTTGTAAATCAAGGCACCATCTTTTCTGAGCTGTTCGCTGAGACGCTGTAACCGGGGTGAAATGGCCAGAATGCCTGATTCATCAATTATATTCATCTGTTTTCGTTTATTTTGAGATGGTAAAATACGTTATCGG
>NZ_JAWRWZ010000705.1:0-245 GCF_046535285.1 Chryseobacterium sp. SIMBA_028
GCAGCACCGAGCAGTTTATGCAACGGCAAGTCCAACAGGCGGGCCTTAAGGTCCCAAAGGGCGCAGTCGATGGCCGAGACCGCGTAAGACGCGAGTCCGGTTCTTCCCATGTTGCGCACCGTCCGGGCCATCGTTGCCGCGGCGGCCGGGACGTCCATGGCATCCCCGCCGCAGACGGCGGGACCCAGTAACTCTGCCACCAAGGCCATGGCCGCCGCCGGACCATAAGACCACCCGAGGCCAAG
>NZ_JAWRWZ010000706.1:0-245 GCF_046535285.1 Chryseobacterium sp. SIMBA_028
CGTTGACATGCTCCTGGTGGAGGGAATCCGCGGCAAAACCGTGGCCGTCCAGCTCCATGGCTACACCGACGTCCGGCAGCTGGAGCGGCTCCGGATGTCCGGGGCCACGGTGCTGACAGTGGCGCCTTACCGTTGGGTCAAGCCCGACGGCGAGGACAAACTCCCCCGCCTGATCGAGGCCGTCTGCAGCGGGAACCTGGACGTCCTGACTTTCACAAGCGCTCCCGCAGTGGACGCCATGTGGA
>NZ_JAWRWZ010000707.1:0-245 GCF_046535285.1 Chryseobacterium sp. SIMBA_028
GATTCATAAAACTTCTGCTCGAAAAGTTTCATTTCTTCATTGATCGGTTGCTTGGTTTCTTCTACAATGTTAGCCAAAATTCTAAATGATAGATAAATAGTTAATTAATTTAACAAAGATAATTTTTTTCGGGCAATTTTAGGTGGTTTTTCAATCTTTGAATCTTTCTTTTGGAATAAAATACAGACTGGGCTTTGCACTTCCGAGCGGAGATTTGAATTTTTCCCCGGAAATATAGATTCCCG
>NZ_JAWRWZ010000084.1:0-375 GCF_046535285.1 Chryseobacterium sp. SIMBA_028
CAGCAGGAAGCCGCCCAGGATCTGCACCCCGGTTTGCAGGACGCGCAATTCCTGGATCAACTCCATCCAGTTACGGTCCATTCGTTCTTCCGTGGACTCGTCCCGTCCGGTCCGCGGGACCTGTTCAGCCTCAGACATCGTCTGCTCTCCGCCGTCTCGTATCGGTGCCAGACACGAAAGGGCTGCCCCGGCGTGCAGTTCGACTGCGGCTCGGACAGCCCTTACGGCCGGCGTTGGTTTATACGGTGTGGCCCCGGCGGCCTGACACGGAGTTCAGGATCCAACCGATGACCGCGACGACCAAGAGGACGATTCCCACCCACAGCAGCCAGCTCACTGCTTGGGCGAACCCGCCAACGAGGAGAAGGCCCATCG
>NZ_JAWRWZ010000708.1:0-244 GCF_046535285.1 Chryseobacterium sp. SIMBA_028
GGTGGTCACCCTGACAGCATGGCACCTTTCGGGTTATCAGTATTGCTAAGTAGTGCTACCTAGTTTTACTATGTAGTGGTAGCTAGCAATACTGAGTAGCAAGGAGGTGTCCGATGGGCAAGCAAATGACCGAGATGCTCAAGGGCACACTGGAGGGCATCGTTTTAGCTCTCTTGACCGGAAACCCCGCCTATGGGTACGAGATCACCACCTCGCTCCGGGCACAGGGTTTCACCGAGATCGC
>NZ_JAWRWZ010000709.1:0-244 GCF_046535285.1 Chryseobacterium sp. SIMBA_028
GTGATGTGGCGCGCTGCGCGACCGTGGGCCGTTTCGCCGTTTCGCCGTTTCCGCCGCTTCCACGCTTCCAACGCTTTCACCGTTTCTGCCGCTTCCGCTGCTTCCGCTGCTTCCGCTGCTTCCGCTGCTTCCGCCGTTTCCGCCGCTCCCACCGCTCCCACCGCTTCCACTGCTTCCACTGCTTCCGGCGCTTCCACTGCTTCCGCCGCTTCCGCCGCTTCCGCCGCTTCCGCCGCTTCCGCCG
>NZ_JAWRWZ010000710.1:0-244 GCF_046535285.1 Chryseobacterium sp. SIMBA_028
AGTACATAAAAAAGTATCGGTACCAATAGGCGAACGATCTACATGATAAGAATACACATCTGTGGAAATAAAATCGAACTCATCATCCCGCTCATAGTTTTTAAGTAAATTGAGAGAAGGAAGTGCTCCGAAATCAGTTAATAACTGGAAATCATTTAAGATAATCTCTCTTGCCATATGCCCTTTTTCTGATAGTTGCAGCGCTAAGAGATCCTCTGTAGAAACTTCTGTAACGTTTTCTTTT
>NZ_JAWRWZ010000711.1:0-244 GCF_046535285.1 Chryseobacterium sp. SIMBA_028
GGAAGATTATTCCTCAGGAGAAAAAAATACAAGAACCGATCTTAATGTTGGTTTAAGCAAAAAATTATTAAACGACCGTCTAAAAGTTACTGTCGGAAGTAATTTTGCACTGGAAGGTGATGCCCGACAAAATGAAAGTACAACCAATATCGCCGGCGATGTAACCGTAGATTATAGCCTTTCAAAAGACGGAAGATATATGCTTCGCGCGTATCGTAAAGATGAATATCAGGTGGCTCTTCAG
>NZ_JAWRWZ010000712.1:0-244 GCF_046535285.1 Chryseobacterium sp. SIMBA_028
GTAACATTTAATGACCAGGTATTAAATTCCAAAAAGAACAATTTCCTGCTTTCTCTTCACAAAGAAAAAGAGAAGTTCGGAATGGCCCTGGTGGATATTTCCACAGGAGAATTTTTAGTGAGTGAAGGAAATCTGGATAAACTATTGCATATCGTCCATACGTTTGATCCCAGTGAGATCATTTATCAGAGAAGTGTTCAGATTCCGGAGAAGCTTAAGAATAAAAGTGCTTTTAAACTGGAAG
>NZ_JAWRWZ010000713.1:0-244 GCF_046535285.1 Chryseobacterium sp. SIMBA_028
GGCCTTAATAAAATCAGTGTATTCTATATTATCAGACTCTATTTCTTGAAGATAAGATAAGGATGTATTAATGTGTTCAATTCCTTTTTGATATCTTCCTTTATAAATTTCATGGTAAGCAATTTCCTGATTAATTAGGATTTTTGCCTGAATGGCGTTTTTCTTATTTTTAATTTTCTTAGAAATTTCCTCAGCCTGAATAACATATTGTTCGGATTTATCATACAATCCCATCAAACGGTAT
>NZ_JAWRWZ010000714.1:0-244 GCF_046535285.1 Chryseobacterium sp. SIMBA_028
GAACGGCTTGAACTTGGAGAAGGTCTTGATGACCGTCACCATTTCCTTCAAGGCACCTTTACTGCCCTTTTCAAGCTCCGTCGCAACCACGGGACTGAGACCGAATCCGATGTACGAATGCGCGTACTCCAGCGGCTCGTCATCGTTTTGGCCGGTATGGATGCGGAGGAGGTCGATGTTCCGCACCCGGCCCTCCACGATGGCGTCCTCGAGTGGCTTGGTTCCCGTGATCCGGCTGTGATCG
>NZ_JAWRWZ010000715.1:0-244 GCF_046535285.1 Chryseobacterium sp. SIMBA_028
ATATGAGGGGTATGATTTTCAGCCGGATCTTTTTTTAATAAATCTCCCTCATAAAAATTATAAGGCCTACTTAGATATGGCTAAAACAACAAAACCAAATGGAGCCATTAAATTTTTGATTTCAGGACAAGAAAACATCAATTTCAAATTGATTGGAACTCCGGGGCCTGGAGGAAATTATAATTTTCAAGTCACTGATGACAATGGTATAAATTATTATTTTGACCAGGGAGAGATAACAACT
>NZ_JAWRWZ010000716.1:0-244 GCF_046535285.1 Chryseobacterium sp. SIMBA_028
TTTGCTTTGATAATATTCCAGAATAAGCCCGATTGTATTTTTATCATTCAAAGCGAATTCCGAAGTAGAAGATAGAGAAGGACTCTGACCCTTATCTGTGGTTTCGCTATTAATATATTTAACATCATTGTCTTTGTATAGCGTGTAGGTATTGTAGTTTTTTTCTACATGCGTATTATTACTGTAACTTCCGATTAAAGTCTGTGTGAATTTTTTCTTGTGGTAATTCAGGTTGAGGTTGGTG
>NZ_JAWRWZ010000717.1:0-244 GCF_046535285.1 Chryseobacterium sp. SIMBA_028
TCTTGCCCATCGAAGAAATCGCCAGGCGCGCAGGCATTCCTGCGGACGCTTTGGAGCTCTACGGCCCCTACAAGGCCAAGATCCAGCCCGGGAAGCTGCGCCTCCAAGACAGCAAAGCGCCCGGCAAGGTGGTCCTGGTCTCTGCCATGTCGCCCACCCCTGCCGGGGAAGGGAAGTCCACGACAACCGTGGGGCTTGCCGACTCCTTGGCGCGGGCCGGACACAAGGTCATGATCGCGCTTCG
>NZ_JAWRWZ010000718.1:0-243 GCF_046535285.1 Chryseobacterium sp. SIMBA_028
ATCATTAACACAATCTATTTTTTGCAGTTGCTTCAGGCCGTTCTGCAAGGGGTACAGGGATCTCCTTATCCATACCCTATACATATGTACACATTCTACACAATTGGGTGCAATTTGCATATTATGTGCAATTATGGGTTTCCATAGTGCAGGGCTCCATAAATGCTTTACTTTTATCCTGTGATAGAAATCACACAAAAAAGAATTAATTATTATATTTACAAAAACACAAATGCTTATGAA
>NZ_JAWRWZ010000719.1:0-243 GCF_046535285.1 Chryseobacterium sp. SIMBA_028
GGTACGGCCCAGATTGCTGCACTGACGCCTGCTCAGATCGGTGAACTCAGCAACGCGGCCATTGCCGGTTTGAAGGCGGCGCAGATCGCGGCGATGAGCGCCGACCAACTGTCCGGACTGACAGCAGCGCAGGCCGCTGTTCTTGCCGCTGCGCAGGTTGCCGGGGTGAACCCGGGCAATTCCACGAAACTGCCCGTCGATGTTGTCGCCGCCATCCCCCCTAAGGCGATTACGGGCATGAAG
>NZ_JAWRWZ010000720.1:0-243 GCF_046535285.1 Chryseobacterium sp. SIMBA_028
ATTCTATTGGAATGAACTTTTTTGGTGAAAATGCAAAATCAGCAGGATTTGGTCTATTCAACGCAGGCGGAATCATTATGATGATCGTGGGAATTACATTTTCCAAAAGATTTGCCGATAAATACGGGAAAAGAGATGTGTTTATGGCATCTCTGTTTATCTCAACATTATTTGTTTTGATATTTATTTTATTTCCGCCAAAAGCAGTTGGAATGATGTTTTTATCACAAATCGTACACGGCT
>NZ_JAWRWZ010000721.1:0-243 GCF_046535285.1 Chryseobacterium sp. SIMBA_028
ACTCTGTTTATAACCGCATTTTGATTTTTCTCAAACATTTTATGACTTCCCGGAGCCGGAGCACCGCTTGGAACCGGTGAAATTACCTGAATTCCTGTATCTCTGAAGTTTCTTAAAATGTAAGACCAAGCTCCCATGTTTTCTGGTTCTTCCTGAGCCCAAACAATTTCTTTTTTGTTTTCGTATTTGCTGAAGATTTGTTCGATGGTATCGGTTTGTAAAGGATACAACTGCTCGAATCTT
>NZ_JAWRWZ010000722.1:0-243 GCF_046535285.1 Chryseobacterium sp. SIMBA_028
CTCAAGGCGGACATCGAGCAAAGCGCTATCCGGGTCTTTTGATGCCGAGAAAACTCAAGCCTGTCATCACTGAGATTATCGAGACAATCGACGGTGTGCTGGCAGCGACGTCAGGCAAATCTCTCGACGATTTCAAGGGCGACTGGCTTCTACGGCTCGCGATCCAGCGGGCGCTGGAAATCATCTCGGAAGCGAGCCGCCATTTGCCCGACGACCTCGTCGCCTCGGAGCCCGATATCCCCT
>NZ_JAWRWZ010000723.1:0-243 GCF_046535285.1 Chryseobacterium sp. SIMBA_028
GTATGGATGAGCTTTTTGCAACATTCAGAAATGCTGAAAAAACAGGAAAAGCTTCAAGCATTGTTGTAGTAGCTGAGGGCGAAAAATTAGCCAACATCTACGAACTTGCAGAGCAGACCAAACAGGAATTCCCGGAATACGACATTCGTGTTGCTATTTTAGGACACATCCAGAGAGGAGGATCACCAAGCTGCGCAGACAGAGTGCTGGCGAGCAGATTGGGTTACGGAGCCGTGGTTGGAT
>NZ_JAWRWZ010000085.1:0-371 GCF_046535285.1 Chryseobacterium sp. SIMBA_028
CCCGGATCAACCGTTATTTTCACTTTTCCGCCAACGGTAGAGATTTCTTTTTTGGTTCCTAATGCAGCTTCAGCATAGGAAATATATAATTCCTGATGAAGGTTGTCTCCTTCTCTTTTGATTGTTTTATCAATTTCTTCTTCAATAATAACCAATAGATCTCCGGGAATACCTCCGAAAGGAGCATCATTACCTTTTCCTCTTACATTCAGCTGAATTCCGTCTCTTGCACCGGCGGGAATATTGATTGAGATTTCCTCTTCATCCTTAATAAGCCCCTGTGCATTTGCTCCGGCTGGAATTTTATCAGCAACCTTTCCGATTCCCTGACAAGTTCCACAAGTAGCCTGGGTCTGCATTTGCCCAAACAT
>NZ_JAWRWZ010000724.1:0-243 GCF_046535285.1 Chryseobacterium sp. SIMBA_028
GTGCTTCGCCTCGCTCGGACAACGAGAAGATCATCCGCGACGCCCCGTAAAGGTTGGCGTTGAGGGCCGACAACAGCGCCACCACGGCCACCAGGGTGATGGCTGTCCCGGCTCCGGGAATTCCTGCAAGGTCGAGGACTCCTGCGAAAGGGGACTTCAGCCCGGCAGATCCCATGGGGAGGACAGCTGCGATGACGAACACGGAACCGATGTAGAAGACCAGGATGCGCCACACCACGGTGC
>NZ_JAWRWZ010000725.1:0-243 GCF_046535285.1 Chryseobacterium sp. SIMBA_028
TACAATTGTAGATATTAATACCGAAGACAATAACTTCACAGAACTAATTAAGGATAAAAAGAACAAATTGATTATCAGAGAAAAATCAACTGACGTTTTGAAAGTGATTAAAGAGATTATTAAAAAAGTTATAGTCGAATAAATATGTATAAAAACCTATTTTTTTTAATTTCAACAATGACGCTTATAAGCTGTCATAATGAAGATAAATTTGAATTAAATCAAAACATCAATGAATTTGAT
>NZ_JAWRWZ010000086.1:0-371 GCF_046535285.1 Chryseobacterium sp. SIMBA_028
GTCTTTTTCAGAAGTATTTTTGTCTTTAATCTGGCTGGATAAAGTTTTTGCCTGTGTATAAAGACTTGGACCTGCCTGAGCTTTAAGATTCTGCTCAAAAGCTTTAAAATCAACCTGTGGATCAATATTTACATAATGCCATGATGAAGCCTGTTTCCATGCTCCTGTGGTATCAGATTTAATAAAGTCCGGCCAGTTTGCCCAATAGGCAAGACGTTCCTGGCCCATTATTTTTCTGATTTCTCTCCTTGCTCTTCCGGAAAGATGATTTTCTGCAATTTCTGCAATAATTCTGTGCCCGGTCAATCCCCATGCATAAGAATACAGTGAAGAGGAGATGAATGCTAAAATCAGAATTTTAGAATAAATAC
>NZ_JAWRWZ010000021.1:0-53990 GCF_046535285.1 Chryseobacterium sp. SIMBA_028
TTACGAATATGACTTATCATTAGCCCCGATAGAAACGGTTACCCCGCAGCAGGGAAAGGGCCAAAAAGGATAAGCTGCTGGAAGCTCTGGTGCGAGGAGTATCAGTGGATAGTGGGATGAAGCTCCCGAGAATAAACTTTTTATTCATAAATAAATATAAAATAATAATTGATAAATGCTGAAATGATTAGGATCTCTTAAATTAAAACAGCTATCTCAGTTTTTGAGATAGCCGTCTTTTTACTTATAAATTCATTAATCAGACTTGAATTACGCCAAGATTGAATTTCTCTGTAATAGGAGAATGATTAGCAGCTTCTATTCCCATAGAGATCCATTTTCTGGTATCCGCAGGATTGATAATAGCATCAGTCCATAATCTAGCTGCTGCATAGGTAGATTCAGTTTGTTTTTGATATTTCTTTGTAATAGTGTTCAGAATTTCATTGTGTTCTTCTTCTGTAATTTCTTTACCTTGTTTTTTCAGTGTTGATTCCTGGATTTGTGCCAATACTTTTGCAGCCTGAGCTCCTCCCATTACTGCCAGATCAGCCCAAGGCCATGCAACAATAAGTCTAGGGTCATAGGCTTTTCCACACATCGCATAGTTTCCTGCCCCGTATGAGTTTCCTGTAATAATGGTGAATTTTGGAACAACAGAATTGGAAACTGCATTTACCATTTTAGCACCATCTTTAATGATCCCGCCATGTTCTGATTTTGAACCTACCATAAATCCGGTAACGTCCTGTAGGAAGATTAAAGGTATTTTTCTTTGATTACAGTTGGCAATGAATCGGGTTGCCTTATCCGCAGAATCGGAATAGATTACCCCTCCAAACTGCATTTCTCCTTTACCACTTTTAACCAGCTTTCTCTGATTGGCTACAATTCCTACAGACCAGCCATCCACTCTTGCTGTAGCACAGATAATACTCTTACCATAATCTGGTTTGTATTCTTCGTATTCAGAGTTATCCACAATACATTTAATAATTTCATAGGTATCATATTGCTCAGCTCTTGAAACCGGCATAATCCCGAAAATATTGTCCGGGCTTTCTTTAGGAGGAAAACTTTCTATTCTATCAAAGCCTGCTTTTTCAGTACTTCCGATAGATTTCATGATATTTTTGATTCTGTTAAGGGCATCTTTATCATCTTTAGCCTTATAATCGGTAACTCCTGAGATAGAGCAGTGTGTGGTAGCTCCTCCAAGTGTTTCATTATCGATGCTTTCTCCAATGGCAGCCTTTACAAGATAACTTCCGGCAAGGAAAATAGAACCTGTCTTATCCACAATCATGGCTTCATCACTCATAATAGGAAGATAGGCTCCACCAGCCACACAGCTTCCCATTACGGCAGAGATCTGAATGATTCCCATGGAACTCATTTTAGCATTATTTCTGAAAATTCTTCCAAAGTGCTCTTTATCCGGGAAAATTTCATCCTGCATTGGTAGGTAAACGCCTGCAGAGTCTACCAGATAGATGATAGGTAGTTTATTCTCCATAGCAATTTCCTGGGCTCTCAGGTTTTTCTTTCCTGTAATTGGAAACCATGCACCTGCTTTTACAGAGGCATCATTAGCAACAACAATACATTGTCTTCCGGAAACATATCCGATAACAATGACAACACCACCACTAGGGCATCCTCCATGCTCTTCATACATCTCATAGCCTGCAAATGCTCCTATTTCTATGGAATCCGAACCTTTATCAAGAAGATAGTCTATTCTTTCTCTTGCAGTCATTTTTCCTTCATCACGAAGCTTTTGAAGCCTCTTTTCACCGCCTCCTTTTTTGATCTCGGCAAGCAAGCGATTTATCTCTGATAATTTTAATCTGTTCTGATCTTCTCGTTTGTTGAATTCGATGTCCATAGAATTTTCAATTTTTTACGCTTAAAGATACTATTTTTATGAGGAATATGAGTTGGAAGTAAAACAAGTGTTTAATAGTTTGGTTATTAGTAAATTGTGAAATTTTTAACAAAAAAATATTTTCAAATAATTTATATTTTTTCTAACTTTACATAAGAGTAAGAGCGGAGATATTCTCTGCAAAATACTCTGTTCCTAGTTTATTTTTTTAATAGTTTATTATTTGAAGGCCCTGAAAGTTTAACCAATTTTCAGGGTTTTTTTTGTTAGTATATAGTATTTCTTTTTAATAATACTTTCTATACTCTAAAATAGTTAGGTCAGTGCAAGGATCTTTGTACTTTGTATATTTTTTAAAAGGAATAAATCCGAGTTTTTCCGGAATTTTTTTGCTGGCTATATTTTCTTCATCTACAGGATATAAAATATATTTAAAAGTAAAATTATTTTCCAGAAATTCGATGAGAGCCATTATGATTTCAGTTCCTAGTCCTTTCCCTTGAGAGTTCTTTTTTAACCATAGCCCAAGCTCAATAGAGTCTTCAGTTATATTATGAATACCGCAGCATCCGGTAAAATCACCATTTGCATCCAGGGCAACCATTACCAGATCCGTATTTTGTAATAAAGTTCTTTTTGATTCTTCTACAAAGCTGACGATATCATTTCTATTACCTTGTGGATTAAAAGGCATATATCTAGTAACTTCATTGGTGAAATGTTCTAAAATATCATCTATATAGGAGTCTTCAACAGGCTGTAAGGTGAGACGTTCAGTTTTGATTTTTATATTTGGATTTAACATCATATTTTTAAAGGAAGAGTATTGTTTATTCACTTCTTTTGAACTGTTTTTTCAGAAAATGAATAAAATAGGTTATCCATTAGAAAGAAAAACAATTAAAAAACTTTATTTATCATTTTTTTATTAATGTAAATTTATATTTTTTGTAAGATTTATAAAAGTCTATGTGTAAATTTGCATGTTAAAAATTAAAAGAAGATAGGACATGCAAAAATTAGCACTTTTCAGATTGCACTTAATAGTATTTTTATGGGGATTCACTGCAATTTTAGGAAAACTGATTCATGCCAATGCCCATATTCTGGTATTTTACAGAATGCTCTTTGCGGCTATTTTTCTTTTTGTATTTATTAGGGTGTATAAAAAGGAAAGCATCAAGGTTTCCAAAAAAATATTTTTTCAGCTGGCAGCCATAGGCCTTGCAATGGCGCTCCATTGGTATTGTTTCTTTTATTCTATTAAAGTTTCAAACGTTTCTATTGCATTAAGCTGTCTTTCTTTGTCTACTCTTTTTGCCTCGATATTAGAACCTATTATTTTTAAAAGAAAAATCGATGTATCGGAAGTAGTAATGGGAACAGTGATTGTTGCCTGTATTTTATTGATTTTTAAAACAGAATTTCATTTTAAGGAAGGAATTATATATGGAATTCTCTGTGCTGTTTTTGGAACTATTTTTTCAGTTTTCAATGGTAAAATGTTTGGTAAGACAAGTTCGGGGAACATTATTTTTTACGAAATTTTCTGTGGTTGGTTCATTTTAATGTTGTTTTATCTGTTCTCAGGTCAAATTTTTCAAATGAATGAAATAAACTATAGGGATCTGGCGTTAATATGCTTGTTGGCCAGTGTTTTTACTGCTTTTCCGATGCTGGAATCAGTGAAATTGATGAAGTATATATCGCCTTTTACTCTAATTTTAACAGTTAATTTGGAACCTGTTTACGGAATTATACTAGCTTTTTTTATCTTTGGGGAATCAGAACATATGAGTCCGATATTTTATATTGCTTCAGCTGTTATGATACTGGCAATCATTGTAAATGGATTAATGAAAGCCAGGAAAACAAAAAAACTTTAACTAGCATCAATTTTTATGATGAAAAAATATTTTTTACTTGCATTTTCACTGCTCTTTGGGCTGTCTCAATCCCAGATTATCAGGAAGTATTCCAATGAATTCTTAAATATCGGAGCCGGGGCACGAGGACTGGCAATGGGAGGAGCTGTTATTTCCAATCAGGATGATGTATACTCACCAATGTGGAACCCGGCAGGTTTAATGTCTATTGAAAAAGACTGGCAGGGAGCTGCAATGCACGCAGAATACTTTGAATCTATTGCAAAATACGATTATTTGGCATACGCTAAGGTATTGGAAGAGGGTGTTTTTGGAGTTTCAGTGGTAAGACTTGGAGTAGATAATATTTTGAATACGACCCAGATGATTGATTCTGAAGGAAATATTGATTACGATAAGATTACAAAATTTTCCCAATCCGACTATGCCGCTATACTTTCTTATGCATTCCGACCTGGAGGAAACCCTAATTTAGATGTAGGGGTAAATGCAAAAATTGTTTATAGAAATGTAGGGAAATTTGCAAACGGATATGGTTTTGGATTTGATGTAGGTGCTATCTATAAGGGCGAAAACGGATGGAAATTCGGGGGTATGGTAAGAGATATTACAACAACGGTTAACTTCTGGAGCATTAATCAAAAGGAATTATCAACAGTCGTAAATGGGGAAGAGTTTAACCCTGCACCAAAGGATAAAATGGAACTTACGATGCCTAAACTTAATGTAGGGGCAAGTAAACTATTTGAGATCAATAGCAGTGTTTATGTACTTCCAGAAGCAGGAATCAATGTTGATTTTGCAAAAACAGCTTCATTAATTTCCACAGATTTTGCAAGTATCAGTCCTTATGCAGGAGCAGAATTGGGCTATCAGAAAATGATTTTTGTGAGATTGGGGATCAACAGATTTCAGTCTATTACAGATATAGAGGATTTAAAGAGAAAAGTTTCCTTCCAGCCTAGTGCGGGTATTGGGATCAGATATAGAGGACTTACACTGGACTATGCTATTACCAATTCAGGGATAGGCGGATCTAATTTCTATTCTAATTTCTTCTCACTTAAACTGGATATGGGAGCATTCAGAAATGATTAAAATGACAAAAATGAAAAAAATATCGATATTGTTGTTGGCGTTATGCTCAACGGCTATTTTTGGACAGAGTGTTTCAGACTATAAATATATATCTGTTCCAGGGAAATTCCAGACATTTAAAAATAATAGCTATGGTTTGGAAGCGTATTTATCAAAAGCTTTAAAAAATAAAAGTTATGTGGTTTTACCTGCAAGTGTAGACCAATGGCCATCTGAGGCTAAAGATAACTCATGTAATGTGGTGACTGCTGATGTTTTAAATGATAAAAGTTTATTTACAAACAAGGTAATATTGCAATTTAAGGATTGTAATAATAAAGTTATTCTTGAATCTAAAGGACGTTCTGATATAAAAGAATTTGAAGAGGGCTTTCCTGATGCATTAAAACAGGCATTGGTGAAAGTTGGTGCTTCCAGTCCAAAAGCAATGCTTCCAGCTCAGACACAATCCTCAAATATAACCAATACTGTTCAGACCTCTTCTTCTGAAACAGTAGCCCCTTCTTCAGTTTCAAGTACTGCTACTGCAGGAAACTATTCTAATGGTAAAATAGATTTGCAGAAAATACAAATTGATGCCAATCAGTTTATTTTAGCGAAATCAGGAAGTTCAGTACCATTTGCTGTTTTTAAGACAACATCAAAAAAAGATGTATTTATTGTAAAACTGGCTGACGGTAACACTACCGTTGGGTATTTTGAAAACGGAAATATTGTAATTGATATTCCTCAGGCTGATGGTAGATATTCTAAGGAAGTATTTGCAGGGAAATAGATGTATATCTTACTCAATTTAAATAAAATAAGCTCTTGAAAAAGAGCTTATTCCTTTTTAATATGTTGATGTGTTTTTTCTTTTTTAAAGCATGTACAGTAGTAGTTCAACTGTTGTCCATGTACTTGTACAAGCTATGAGTAATAAAAAAATCGTAATTAAAATAAAGGATATTATTAACGAGTATTATAAATGATGAATTTATAAAATGAGAATTTTTTTCATGGTATTATTGTTTTTGATTAACAATACTAATTTACGAAAAAAATACAAATAATACTATTATTTAATATAAATTTTAAAATTATTTATATTTCATTGTTATTTATGCTCTTTTTTAAGAATTTTTAAGTATTTGAATCTCTTATTTGGGAAATAGGTAATGGTAAATATATGATCGTGAAATTTCAAAAATTTGTGAATAATTGATCAGTGTAATGTCACTAATTAACTATTGGCATTGAAGAACTCCCAGATCACCTTAGCTTTACTTTTCCCTAGAATCTCTTCTAAAGTTTCCAAATTAGATTCTTTAATACGTTTAACGGATTTTAGTTGGGATAGTAACAATTCAATGGTTTTTTCCCCTACACCGGGAATCTCTTCCAATTCAGATTTTATGGTAGAATTTTTTCTTCTGGTTCTGTGATGCTTTACCCCAAAACGGTGAGCTTCATCCCTTACTCTTTGCAGAATCTTTAAGGTTTCAGATTTTTTATCAAGATACAATGGGATAGGATCTTCCGGAAAGAAGATTTCTTCAAGCCTTTTGGCAATACCTACAATAGTAATTTTTCCATAAAGCCCAAGCAATCTTAAGCTCTTTACAGCGGATGATAACTGTCCTTTTCCCCCATCAATAAGTATCAGCTGTGGAAGATTTTCACCCTCATCCAGCATTCTTTTGTAGCGGCGGTAGATTACTTCCTCCATGGTGGCAAAGTCATTGGGGCCTTCCACTGTTTTAGGATGGAAAATTCTATAGTCTGCCTTACTGGGTTTACCATCTTTAAAAACTACACAGGCAGAAACAGGGTTGGTTCCCTGAATATTTGAGTTATCAAAACCTTCAATATGTCTTGGTTCTACAGGCATTCTGAGAAGCTTCTGCATTTCAGCCATGATTCGGTTAGTATGTCTTTCCGGATCAATGATCTGTACCTGCTTCAATTTTTCCAGACGGTATTCCTTGGCATTTTTTTCTGAAAGCTCCACAATTCTTTTTTTGTCTCCAACCTTGGGAACAATAAGCTTCACATTCGGAATTTCTACAGACAAATGGAAAGGGAGAAGAATTTCCTTTGAATCTGAGGAAAACTTCTGCCGGATTTCAATCAAGGCTTCTTCCATGATATCTTCATCTGTTTCCTCAAGAATCTTTTTGATCTCTGTAGTAAAGCTCTGAATGATATTTCCATTTCTTATCTTAAAGAAGTTGATGTAAGCAGCAGTTTCATCGCTGGTCATTCCAAAGACATCCACATCATCAATATTGGGGTTTACAACGGTATTCTTGGCCTGATAATCTTCCAGAATATCCAATCTTTCCTTAATGACCTGGGCCTCTTCAAACTTAAGATCAGAAGCCTGTTTCATCATCTGATTGACAAGATACTCCTTAGCCTTTCGGAAGTCTCCTTTAATGATCCCCCGGATGGCATCTATTTTCTCATCATAATCCTCTTTGCTTTCAAGATCCTCACAAGGACCTTCGCAGTTTTTGATATGATATTCCAGGCAAACCTTATATTTTCCCTCAGAGATTTTGTTGGGAGCAAGATTCAGGTTGCAGGTTCTGAGTTTATAAATATGTTTAATGGTATCCAATAAGATCTTTGCAGGACGTACCTTTGCATAAGGTCCATAATATTCAGAACCGTCTTTGATTTTATTTCTGGTCAGAAATATTCTTGGAAAATCCTCATTCTTAATGCAAATCCAGGGATAGGTTTTGTCATCCTTCAACATTACATTATAAAATGGCTGATGCTCTTTGATCAGGTTGTTCTCTAGTAAAAGGGCATCATACTCACTGTTCACAATGGTGGTTTCCAGACGTTGGATTTTACCGACCATTATTTTGATTCTATACCCCGGTAGATTTTTGTTGAAGTAGGAGAGAACCCTCTTCTTTAAATTTTTTGCCTTTCCAACATACAAGAGTTGTTCGTTTTTATCATAATAACGATAAACACCGGGTTCAGATGGCAAGGTTTTAAGCTGTAATTCTAAAGAAGGATTCATATAACAAAATTAAGGAAACTTTCCTTATTAAAAAGCAGAAAACCTGCAGTAAGATCTACAGGTTTTAATTTATATATTTAAATGGTTTTATCCGTTTGTCATCACAGTATATTCACTGATAAGAAAACTGAAATAATCCCACTCAATAGAATTTTTAGGATACTTTTTGACAAATTCAGAATTATCACCAAAAAGAAAATCATAGCTATCCTCAAAATCATCTTTGTGAAGCCACATAATTTTGTCTCCTTTTTTCACATAATAAGACTTGATAACTCCTCCACCAAGCTGTGGAGAACCCATTACAGAAATACCTCCTGTTTCTTTAGCTCTTGGATCATGATATACAGAAATGATGTCATCAAAATCAGGATTGATGACCTGCATTAGGAACTCCTTTTCATCTTTCTTATTCTTTAAAGATACTATTTGGTTTACAAAATATATTCTATCATTGTTGGTACTTTTTGTTAGTTTCTTAGTACTGTAATTTCTAATGTTTCCCATGTACTTTGACATCTTCATTATTTTTTCTCCATTACTTGGATAAACATACATTTCACTAATCTGATCAGCACTGAATTTTGCAGTCTTCTTAGTAATACTGTCCTTGATGGCTACCTCATAAATTTGCCCCTTTTTTGTTTCGATGCTATTACAGAAACCTTTGTGGGAAGTTCCGTCTTTTAGAGTAATGGTTGATGTTTTTTTAGGAGATGGAGTATTAAAGCCTTCATTAAAAAGATACATCTCCATTTTTTTGATATCTTCTTTGGTGTATTTTACTTTCTGGGCGAAAGTGGTAGTACCTGCAACGCATAAAGCAAGCAGTAATGTTTTCAGTCTCATGTATTATTGTTTTTAATTTCGGGGCTAAAAATAGCAAATTAATTTACTCCTTTTTATAAAAAGTTAGAACGATGAAATTTAGTTTCTCCAGTTATTGTTAAATGCGTAATTTTAAGAAAATTTTTTAGAAATGATATACGGAGTAGATGTCTTTACTTTCCATGATGTTCTGGAAATATGTAAAAAGCCAAATAAAGCCAAGCTGAACAAGGCAGCAAAAGAACAAATTTTAAAATCTCAGAGAAACGTACAGAAAATAGTGGAATCCGACAGATGTGTGTATGGGATCAACACAGGATTCGGGCCATTGTGCGATACTAAAATATCGGCTGATGAAACAGCTCAATTACAGTATAACCTTATTATTTCTCATGCAGTAGGAGTAGGAAAACCTATTGAAAAGGAACTATCCAAGATTATGATGATTGCTAAGGTTCATGCTTTGTCAAAAGGATTCTCAGGAGTCTCTTTGGAAGTTATTGAAAGAATGATCCTGATGCTTGAAAAAGACATCATTCCTGTAGTTCCTGAGCAGGGTTCAGTAGGGGCTTCCGGAGATTTGGCACCTTTGGCACACCTTGTACTGCCTTTATTAGGTTTAGGACAGGTTTGGGAGGGTGATAAAGTTTCTAATACGATGGAAGTATTAGAAAAGCATAATCTTGAAGCATTGGTTTTAGGTCCAAAAGAAGGGTTAGGATTAATCAATGGAACACAGTTTATTCTGGCCCATGCTATAAAAGGACTTGAAAAATTTGAATACTTATTAGACCTCGCAGATGTGACTGCAGCTATGAGTATTGAAGCATACAGAGGTTCAGCAAGCCCGTTCAAAAAAGAACTTCATGAGATCAGACCTTTTGCAGGAAGCAAAAAAGTAGCTGCAAGAATGCTGAAATTTTTAAAAGGGTCAGAAAATATGCAAGCTCACGAAGACTGTGAGAGAGTTCAGGATCCTTATTCCATGAGATGTGTGCCACAGGTTCACGGGGCAAGTAGAAATTCTTTTGAACACCTGAAAGTAATGGCAGAAACAGAATTGAACTCTGTGACAGACAACCCAATTGTATTAAGTGCCGAAGAATCTATTTCCGGTGGAAATTTCCACGGACAGTTAATGGCTTTACCTTTAGATTATGCAACATTGGCTGCCGCAGAATTAGGAAATATTTCAGACAGAAGAAGCTATTTATTATTGGAGGGAAAATATGGTCTTCCAAGATTATTGACAGAAAGCTCAGGATTAAACTCAGGATTCATGATTCCTCAGTATACTTCCGCAGCTTTGGTTACTGAGAACAAAACATTATGCTTCCCTGCATCTGCAGACTCTATTCCAACCAGTTTAGGACAAGAAGATCATGTTTCCATGGGAAGTATCTCCGGAAGAAAGTTCAATCAGGTTCTTGGAAATCTTGTAAATATTCTATCGGTTGAATTGATGTTTGCTGCACAGGGACTTGAATTCAGAAGACCAGCTAAATGTTCTAAATTGATTGAAGAAAACTATACTATTCTTCGTTCTAAGGTTGCTAAACTTGAAGACGACAGATTAATCGGACAGGATATGCTAGCTATTGCGGAGCTTATTAATGAAAGAAAGTTTGTTGTAAACTAATCAAAATAAAATGAAAAGCTTCCGAAAGGAAGCTTTTTTTGTTTACTGTCACCTATTAAAATTTAATTAAAATATGAACATACTTAGAACAGATTCTAACCATACGGATTTTCAAAATCTTGTTAAGGACCTTGATACAGCTCTTGCAGAACATAATGGAGATGATCATGAGTTCTTCGATCAATTTAACAAAATCGATACAATTAAAAACTGTATCGTAGTATACATTGATGAAGCTCCGGCTGCTTGTGGGGCTTTCAAAGAGGTTTCAATAGATACTGTAGAGATTAAAAGAATGTTTACAAATCCGAAATTCAGGAAAAAAGGACTAGGAACCACCATTGTAAATGAACTGGAAAACTGGGCAAAGGAATTAGGTCATAAAAAAGCAGTACTGGAAACTTCCCAGGATCTGAAAAATGCGATTTCTGTTTATGAAAAATGTGGCTTCTACAAGATTCCTAATTATGGACAATACATAGGTGTTGATAACAGTGTATGCTATGAAAAAATAATAGGATAATAAACTTGAAATTTCAATATAAAAACCAATAGAATTAAGAATATCTGTTAATTATAAAAATATTTCTAGTTGGAGGAGTGATCATTCCTCTTCTCTGTAGGGAGTGGTTTTATTACATCATTCTTTTAATAATATAAAGCACAAGGGTTTGATTTCTAACAGGTAATTAATATTCATGTAATGCTAAATTCATTTTTTTTAAAGTTGTAATTCCCGTCAAAGTGTTATATTGTGGCTCCAACCAAAATTATAACTTATGAAAAAAAGTGTATTCTTCCTGGCATTATTCCTTGCCTTAAACTCTTGTACCAGAGAGGAACTTCAAAATGAAAATCCTACTGTTGAAGTGACTCAAAAAGGTCCATTGACAGAAAAACAGATCAATGAAAGAATTAACCAAGCCATTAAAACTGATGGAGCATTCAATTGGAAAAATGAATCAGATCATTTTCTTTGGAGTGCTGTTTTTCATGGAAACAGAATGGTATCAGTCGGGTTTGGTTCATCTAAGGATGATTTTGACAGAAGCAAATCTCCGGACAATCAGGCAATGGAAAATGAAATTTTATCTGTCATCAAAAAATATGAAGGAGTAGAAACTGCAAGATTCCTCCTTACAACAGATAAATATCTTAATCAGATGGATGTCATTATTGATAAGGAAGAAACGTTGACGGCTCTTCGTCAAATGAAGACCATCCGTTATGTGGAGCCGGCAGACTATCACTATTTTGAAAATGAAGCCAAGTTTAATACAGCAGGAAGATCTTCCGGCAGCGGTTCTTCCGGATGTGGTTTCTCATCAGCCACATTAAATGCGGTAGATTATACTTCTACCACTCCAAGTGCAAAAATTCCCTGGGCATTTACAAAACATAATATTCCTGAGGCGTGGGGCTACAGTACCGGAGCGGGAGTAACCATAGGTCTTATTGATACCGGTGTTTCCCCAGAACAGACCTTACTGGGTGGAAGCTTTAATAATGGAGCTTCATCAGGAAGAACAATCAGTAAAGTGGGAGCCTATAATTCTGACGGCTCAGCAGATCAGTGCGGGCACGGAACAAAAATGGCTTCTGTAATGACAGCACCAAGAAATAATGCAGGATTGCCTGTAGGAGTAGCTTATAATGCTAACTTAATTGCCTACCGTGCTGCTGAGAATGTTGTACTAGAGACTTCCAGTGAGCAAAATGGAGTGAAAACTGCATTTACGGATCTGGGGAATAATACTAATGTAAAGATCATTTCCATGTCAATGGGACATATTTTTTCCGTAGGTAAAATTGAAGACGGAGTGAAGTATGCCTATGCCAGAGGAAAATTGATTTTCTGTGCAGGGGGAACTTCTACCAGTTTTACCAGCTTTGTAGGTGTTATTTTCCCGGCATCAATGTCTGAAACACAGGCAATAACAGGAGTGAAAGAGGGAACTTCCAATCAGAAGTGTGATGTTTGCCATTCCGGAAGCCAAATTGACTTTACATTCCAGATGGAAAGAACATCAGGAAGTACGGTTCCGGTTTTAAGCTATTATAACGGACAGGCAGATTATGTAGGTGGATCTTCAGTAGCTACTGCAGCTACCGCAGGAATTGCAGCTTTGGTTTGGGCTAAAAATCCATCATGGACAAGAGATCAGGTCCTTAATAAAATGAGACAAGCAGCGACCTATTATCCGAATGTGAATTCAAGCTATGGGTACGGAAATATTAATGTTTTAAAAGCAGTACAATAACCATATTTCCATATAAAAGAAAAGGAAATATCTCCACTGAGGTATTTCCTTTTTTATTTTTCAAAAAATATTTCTTTGAGTTTCTTAGCCAATCCTTACACTTGTCATACTCAGCGAACCACCAATAAGTTCATCATTAAATAAGGTAAGTTCTTCAGAATGATCCTTCAATCCTAAAGTATAGAGTAGTGGTAGGTAATGATCCGGTGTAGGAATAGCATATTGCAAGGATGTTCCCTGTTTCTGATAATCAATAATATGTTGAAAATCACCATCCAAAAGCCAGTTGTTGGTTTTCTCTCGGGCTTCTATAGCCCAGTCCCAGCCAGCGCCCACCGTATTGATGTTTTTCCAGTCGATTAAACGGAGATTATGAACAATATTTCCACTTCCGATGATCAGAATACCTTTTTCACGAAGCTTATTCAGCCTTTTTGCCAGATCATAGTGATACTGCGAGGGTTTTGTATAATCAATGCTTAACTGGATTACCGGAATATCTGCATCAGGATACATATGTTTGATGACGGACCACGCTCCATGATCAAGCCCCCAGTTATGATCTTCTTCCACTTCTATAGGAAGCAGCAGCTCAGCAGCTTCTTTGGCTAGTTCAGGATTTCCGGGAGCAGGGTATTGTACATCAAACAGCTCTTTGGGAAAACCATAAAAATCATGAATCGTTTTAGGCATTTCCATAGCTGTCACAAAAGTTCCCTCTGTATACCAATGTGCGGAAATACAAAGGATGGCATTCGGTTTTGGAATTTCACTTGCCGCTTTTCGAAATCCCTGTACAAATTGATTTTCTTCAATGGCATTCATGGGAGAACCATGTCCAAGGAATAAAACCGGCATTCTTTGAGTATTTTTAAAGCCTTCGCTTATGTTTTGCAGATCGTTGAGATTCATAAATAGCTTTATTAATAAAAAATAAAAGGTTCAAGGTTTTAGTAAAAAATCCCTGAACCTTTTATAAAGTATGTTACAAATTATATTTGCTTTACAAACTGTAATTCGCCAGCAATTTTCACATCATCACTCACCATTACACCTCCAGCTTCAAGAGCCGCATTCCAGTTAAGCCCAAAGTCTTTTCTGCTGATTTTCCCTTCAAAAGAGAAACCAGCTTTTGTATTTCCCCATGGGTCCACATTAATTCCTCCGAAGTCAACATCTAATGTCACTGGTTTTGTAATTCCATTGATGGTAAGGTTTCCTACCACCTCATCGTTTAATTTCTGAGATTCAAAAGTAATCGTTGGGTGAGCTTCAGCATTGAAGAATTCTGCAGACTTTAAGTGGGTATCTCTGTCTGTATTATTAGTGAATACAGAATCAGTCTGTATGGTGGCAGTAGTTTTTGCATTTGCAAAAAATTCATCTTCAGCTTCAATTTCAGCAGTGAAAGTTCTGAAGCTTCCTTTTACATTAGAAATCATCATGTGCTTTACTTTGAAAGTAATTTCACTATGCGTTGGGTCTAGGTTCCATTTTGTTGCCATTGTATTTTGTATTTTTTGTTATTATTAATGATGCAAATTTAGAACAGAGAGCATATACAAGTCATTGATATAGGATAAGAAATGTATGTATGCTTCAAATTCCATCCAATTTTGAGTTTTTTATTAACACTTTCATGTTGTACATTGATCCTTTGAGGTCAATTTTGAATCTTTGTGCTTGTCCAACAATCCCCACAAAATTCTAGTATTAAGGTAAGAAATAATTTTTATCAATACAATAATCCTATTTTATGAATGTTTTATTTTAACGTTTCTTAACGGATGATTTTTATTTCTTATTTTTGATGGATTCAATTTTATACAATGAAATTACATAAATTTTCTTTATTGATGCTTGTTGTGGGTAGTTCAGCATTTGCCCAGACACAGAAATTTACGATGGCGGAGGCTGTAAATGGGATGAGAACCAACCTTGCCGTGAAAAATATTTCACAATTTTCATGGTCTGCAGACGGAAAATCTTACATTCAGGCCGTAAAAGGGGGATATCTGGCAACAGATTTAAAAACAAATAAACAGGATACCTTGGTATCCCTGACACAACTGAATAGGCAGTTTACAAACGATAAGCTGAAAGCTGTTCCTCCAATCAAGTTTACGGGTACATCCAATGGGTATTTCAATACAGGTGGTAAAATGTTCTGGATAGAAAAATCAGGAACCGACTGGAAAGTAAAGAACTCTGTGGCGGTAGATCAGGATGCTGCCAATGTGAAAATGTTTGGCGACGGACAGACTTTTGCCTTTACAGCAAAGAATAATTTATTTGTTAATAAAAATGGAAAAACAATTGCGGTAACCAATGAAACCAATGAAAATATAATCAGTGGTCAGGCCGTTCACAGAAATGAATTCGGAATTGATACAGGAATTTTCCCTGCTCCAAATTCTGAAAGTGTAGCTTTTTATAAAATGGATCAGACGATGGTGGCAGATTACCCGATCATTGATTGGTCTGTAACTCCAGCGGTTAATCATAACATGAAGTACCCCATGGCCGGACAGGCGTCGCATCAGGTAGCATTAGGGGTTTTCAATATCAAAACTCAGGAAACAACTTTCCTAAAGATTGAAGGAGAAAAAGATCAATACTTAACGGCTATCACTTGGAGCCCTGATTCAAAATATATCTTTGTAGGCGTATTGAACAGAGGGCAGAATAACATGAAGATGAATCAATATGATGCTACCACCGGAATATTGGTGAAGACATTATTTGAAGAAACAGATAGCAAATATGTTGAACCACAACATCCGCTTACATTCTTCCCTAATTCAAATACCGATTTTATCTGGCAAAGCCAGAGAACAGGATACAACCATTTGTTCCATTACAACATAGACAAAGGATTGGTAGCTCAGATCACAAAAGGAGACTGGTTGGTAACTGATATCTTAGGATTCAACGATAAGAAAAAAGAAATTTACTTTACTTCAACAAAAGAAACTCCTTTAGAAAGACATTTATATAAGATCAACTGGACGAATTTCAAAATGCAGAGACTTGACAATAGTGAAGGAATGCACGCCGGAACTCTAAGCAGTGATGGAAACTATCTGTATGATACTTACAGTAATGCAAATGCTCCGAGAGTAGGAAATATCATTAATACGGCGAATCTAAAATCTACAAATATTCTTACTTCTGAAAATCCATTAAAGAACTACCAGAGACCGGAAATTAAAAATGTAGAACTAAAAGCCGATGATGGAACTCCATTATACGGAAAAGTGATTCTGCCAACAAATTTTGACCCCAATAAAAAATATCCAACCATTGTGTATCTGTACAACGGGCCGCACTTACAGTTAATCACGAACAGCTTCCCGGCTTCCGGAAACCTTTGGTATGAATATATGGCTCAAAACGGATATGTCATCTTTACAATGGATGGGAGAGGTTCTTCCAACCGTGGGATGAAATTTGAACAGGCTGTTTTCAGAAATCTGGGAACAACAGAAATGAACGACCAGATGAAAGGAGTAGACTACCTGAAATCTCTTCCATATGTAGATGCAGAAAGAATGGGAATCCATGGATGGAGTTTCGGAGGATTTATGACAACAAGCTTTATGCTTTGTAAGCCTGATGTATTTAAGGTAGGTGTTGCCGGTGGACCGGTAATTGATTGGAGCATGTATGAGATTATGTATGGAGAAAGATATATGGATACTCCACAGGAAAACCCGCAAGGGTATGCTGCCGCCAATCTTTTGGATAAAGTTCAGAACCTGAAAGGAAAACTATTGATGATCCACGGTGCACAAGATGATGTAGTGGTATGGCAACATTCCATAAAATTCATCAAATCAGCAGTGGATAATGGTGTTCAATTGGATTACTTTGCATATCCTGGACATCCGCACAATGTCATTGGAAAAGACAGGGTTCACCTGATGCAGAAAATCACAGATTACTTTAATCTGTATCTGAAGAAATAATAATACAAATCCAGCCTACAACAGGCTGGATTTTTTGTTTCTGTTAAATAAGAAGCAGGATGTTGGAAACCCCAAAAGTGTAATAATTGATCTGAGATAAAATTTTATAGTCCTAACATCATAAGAAGTAATTCTTGCTAAAAATATTTGATATTCTTGCGCCTTTGCGTTTTCCAACAGAAAAAATTATCTTTATTCAACAGTACTTCCGATCTTAACAAACATCAATGTTTTTGATTTTTCATAGTGGTAATTTTGTATCACTAAAATCAACAATATGGAATTAGGAATAGGAATGTTCGGTGACTTGGCTTTAGACCAGTCAACCGGAAAATATAGAGATGCAGGAACCAAGATTCATGAAATATTGGAACAGGTAAAATTAATGGATGAGGTGGGTATTGATGTTTTTGCCATGGGAGAGCATCACCGTCCGGATTATGCAGTTTCATCCCCTGAAATGGTATTGGCAGCAGCAGCAAGCATTACAAAAAATATAAAACTGGCAAGCGGTGTTACCGTGTTAAGTTCATCAGAACCTGTAAAAGTGTATGAAGATTTTTCAACACTGGATCTCATTTCCAACGGAAGAGCAGAAATATTTGTAGGACGAGGAAGCTTTATTGAATCATTTCCATTATATGGTTATTCATTAAATGATTACGAAGCTCTTTTTGATGAGAAACTGGAATTGTTATTGAAAATCAATACCGAAGAAAACGTAACCTGGTCAGGAAAACTTCGCGCACCAATGGAAAACCAAACCGTTTACCCAAGAGCAAAGAACAACGGAAAACTTTCGATTTGGAGAGCTGTTGGAGGAACTCCGCAATCTGTCCTGAGTGCAGCACAATTGGGAATGCCTTTAGTGGTAGCAATCATTGGTGGAATGCCTATCCAGTTTAAGAATCTAATTGAATTTTATAAACAGGAATATCAAAAAGCAGGACATGATGTTTCCAAAATGCAAATTGCCATTCACTCCCACACCTTTGTGAGTAATGATCAAAATGTGGTAGACGGATATTTTAATAACTACAAATCCCAGATGGATAGGATAGGAGCTTCCAGAGGTTGGGCACCCTACACCAAAGCGCAGTATGATGGAGGAAGAAGTAGAGATGGTGCTTTATTTATTGGTAGTCCGGCTGAAGTAGCAGATAAAATTGCTTATATGAAAGAAATTTTCGGGATCACAAGATTTATTGGGCATATGGACATTGGTGATCCAGCTCATGATATCATGATGAACTCAATTGAGTTATTTGGAAATGAAGTAAAACCAATGATACAGGGATTGTAAGAGAACCTGATAGATTTAATCAAAAGTCACAAAAGTTTTTAAAATAAAGACCTTTGTGACTTTTGTACTTTTAAAATGGATGTTTAGACAATCTCAATTAAACTTCCTCTTTCCTCATCCTTTACAATATTCAGGGCAGCAGGAATCTTTTCTTTCAGCTCTTCAACGTGAGAAATAATTCCCACAATTCTATTCTCTTTCATCAGATTTGTAAGGGTTTCAAATACAATATTAACTGATTCGGTATCCTGCGTTCCGAAGCCTTCATCGATAAAGAAGAAGTTCTTATCTGCCTGTGCATTGGCCTGAACACTTTCTGCCAATGCCAGTGCCAGACTTAATGAAACCTGAAAGGCCTGTCCGCCCGAAAGTGTTTTTACACTTCTGCTTCTGCCTTCGTTGAGGTAATCAATAATCTCAAAATCATTATTTTCATTAAGCTGTAGACTCAGTTGATTTCTCGTCATCCTATGAAATCGGACGTTCGCATGATCACACAATTGTCTCAGATAAATAGAAGAAACATATTGTACAAAACCGGCTCCCTTGAATAGATTCATCATCAGTTTCAGATTTTCAGAACGTTTTTGAAGTTTTGCCAGATCTTTCAGCAGGTCTTCTTTTTTTTTGAACTCCTTTTCCAGACGCTCTTTTTCAGCAGTCATGGTGACAACGAAATCATTGATTTTTTTCAGCTCAATTTGAATTTCGCCAAACTGTTTTTCAACCGAAGAAAAATGCTCATCATCAAAAGACAATCCTTTAAGTTTCAGTTCCAGACTTTCAATCATTTTCTTTAAGGCCTCAAAATCAATTTTAAACTGTTGAATTTTAGCCCTTACTTCCTGAATATTAATATCCTGCTGAAGAAGACGTTCAACTTCCTTAAAATCTGTGAAGCTTTGTTCATTTAAAGCTTTTCCTATAGCATTCTGATTCTCAGAAACCTCTTTTTCAAGTTCTGTAATCTGTTTTTCTGATTGGCTGACAATGGCTTTTTGCTCTGCAAGTTTAGGAGCAAGATCTTTTTCCTGTTGAGAAGCCTTTTGATAATGCTGTTCTGTTTCAGTATTGGCTTGGGCCAGCTTCTGATAAGCTTCTTCAATTTCCGCTACAGCTTTTTGTTCATAGGTATTCCATTCCAGAATTTTCAGATTAGAACGGCTGATATTAATCTGTTCCTGCTTTGTCACCTCCTCAAGCTTGAAGGTTTCTAAAGCATTTTTATATTTTTCTAAAACCTTGTTTTCCTTTTCTAAAGTTTCACGTTCTAAGGTAATACTCTTGTCAATCTCTTCAATCTTTTTTTCCAAAGCAAATGAATCAGAGCGTTTTTTCTCGAAATCATCTTCCTGATCCGGGCTAAATTGTCTCCAAATAAAATGCTGAATATGATTTTCAATATCCTGTTGGAGCTGATGCAGATTTTTTTGTTCAGCGAGAAGTTGTTCCTCAAAAATCTTTTTCTTGTCGAGAATTTTTTCAATTTCAGTTTGCTGCTGTTGAAGCTTTAAGAACTCTTTTTCAACAGTCGATATTTTCTCCTGAATTTCTTGTAGCTCAGTATTTACATCATGAAACTCCACAATATGAGGATGTTCATGAGAACCACAAAGCGGGCAGGCCTCACCATTATGAAGTTCACTGGCAAAGTGGGAAAGTTCCTTTTGAATCTTTAAATGATCCAGCTTTTGAGAAAACTCCTTTTTACTGGCCTCCAGTGTTTGTCTTCTCACATTGAAATCTTCCTTAAAGTTTTCCTCAAGTGAAAAGGGTTTTAATTCTTCGGAAATCAATTGTATCTGTTTTTGATGCTTTTCAATTTTTTCTACCTGATCCTGTTGTGATTTTTTGAAGTTCTTTTGTTGAATAAACCAGCTTCCTACATTGGAAAGCAAAGCCGCATCAAGTCTTTGTTCTTTTAAAACATCAATATTTTTAGAAAACTCAGTAATCCTTTTTTGAATGGCCTCTTTAATAGCATTTACTTCTGCTACTTTCTCAGAACCTTTTTGAGTTCTTTCATTAAGGATCTTAATTTCCTCAGAAAATTTCAAAATCTGTACGATAAGGTTCAGATCGTTTTCCTGTATTCTGGACTGCTCCAATGCCTTAAACTTAGGCTCCCAAGCAGTAAGCTGCTCCTTTACCGTATTAAAGACAATTTCAGTCTCCTGTAAAGCTTTTATTTGAATTTCTCTTTCACTTCTTTTGTCAGTAATACCTTTTGAAAGCCTGTTTTTCTCAATAATTAGAGGATTAAAAATTCTGAAAGTATGGTCATATAACTCAGCTTGTGCTTCCAAAGCATCTATTTGAGGTTTCTGTTCAGAGAGTTGGTTGAATTTTTCTTTATTTTGTTTTAAACTTTCAAAGTCAGTTTTTAAATTTTTTAACTGTTGATAAGTCTGGGAAACCTTTTCAAAATTTTCATTTATTTGATTCAGTTTTTTTTGTTCCTCTACCAAAAGTTCTTTCTGAAGCTGAATTTTCTCTTCATTGATCTCTTCAAAACCTTTTAGCTGTCCCTCCAACTGATCCAGCTCGGATCTGTTTTTTGCATGTAAAGCTGAAACATTATTTTGAAGATCAAATTTCTGAAGATTAAAGATTTCCTTCATCATATTGGTTCTGTCTGCAGCACCCAATTCAAGGAACTCTTTGAACTGACCCTGCGGGATAATAATGGTTCTTTTGAAGTTGGAATAACTTAAACCAATTATAGTTTCCGCATTGGAGTGGTTCAGGGGAATCCATTTCCCACCAATATTTTCATAGAATGTAACCGAGTAAGGTTTTACATCCTCAAATTTTTTAGAATTTCGTCTAAAATCTCTGGTAGCGCGAAACAGCTTATTTTCATAATTAATAAAATCAAATTCGATATACGAGCTGTTTGATTTTAAATTCATCATGTTGTAAGCCCTTTTATCACGCATATTCAGACGCTCAGTTTCACCATATAAAACAAATGAAATAGCTTCAAGGACCGATGATTTTCCGGAGCCCACCGCGCCAAAAATACCAAATAGCCCGGCATCCGTAAGATTTCTGAAATCAATAGTCTGGCGTTCCTGATAAGAATACAAACCTTCAATCGTTAGTTGAATAGGAATCATGGCTTAGGTATTTAAAATTTCGTTAAACAAATTCATTAATTCTTCATTGGCTTCCTGACCATTATTTTTCGATTTAAAATAATCCTTGAACAAGGTTTCTATATCCTGATTTAAATTAATTTCAGGACTCAGCTCTTCACCAGATTCCCGATTTTTGACCTTAGGAATCAGATGAACAATTCCATTATGAGACTGATAGACTAATTTTCTTTCATCGGCAGTTAAGAAAGTCTCACTCTCTAGGGTAAGCTCAATAAATGTATTCGGGTTTTCCTGAAGCCATTGAACCGTCTCTTCAACGGAGGTAAATGTTTTTCTTACCAACGCTCTTCCATTTTTTAAGGCAATCTTTTCATAAGAAACTGCTTTTCCTGGTTCTGCATGGATAATAGAAACATATTTTGTCTGTCCGGCTTCACTAAAGCTGTAGCATAAGGGAGAGGATGAATAAATGACAGGTTTTTCCTTTGTACCGATATTTTGAAAGCCATGCAGATGTCCTAAAGCAGTATATTGGATCTGTTCCGGAATACTGTCTGAATAAATAAGATCTGCATTTCCAATTTTAATGGGTTTTTCTCCCTCAGGTTCCTCCAGTATTGCACTTCCTTTTTTATTCATGTAAAGATGTGCTGTAAGAAGATTGACTCCGGCTTCATCACAAAATTGATCTGCAAGGTTTTTCCAGGTTTGAGAAAGTACTTTGTTGATCTCCTCCTCCTTGTTTTCTCCAAAATATTCTTTTAAACGGATTTCATTGGCATAAGGAGTGTGGAGTATTCTTAAAGGGAAACCCATATTTTTGATCTCCATTTCTATAAACCCCTCTTTTGAATTTATAATTTTAAAATATTCGGTTCCAAAAGGAGTAATCTCTGCCTTCGGATGTCCTATCAAAATAATTCCGCATTCCCTGGCCAAAGGATCAGGGGCATTGATGAGGTTGGGAGAATCATGATTTCCGGAAATAGCAATCACGGGACGTTGACCGTTTTGTGATAAACGTTTCAGGGTTTTATAAAAAAGCTCAACAGCTTCAACAGCCGGATTAAAATTATCAAAAAGATCGCCGGCAATAAGAATAAGGTCAACATTTTCTTCATCAGCAATCACAATGATCTCCTCCATTACTGAAACTTGCTCTTCCAGTCGGGAAAATCGGTCCAGTTTTTTTCCTAAATGCCAGTCGGCGGTATGCAGAATTTTCATAAAAAATTGATCATTGTTGATTATCGCTTTCTTTTGCTTTGAAATCTTCCAGAATCTGTTTTAAACGTGCTTTCCTTTCTGCTTCTGCATTTTGTATTTTACGTTTTTTCTGGTCAATTTGCTTTTTGTTTTTTTTTCTGTTTGCGTCGTTATTTTTGCTCATATTGGTTTGTAACGAATAATTTTTTACGGGTAAAAAATAGCTTCATCAAAAATACTAAAGATTAAGAGTTTAAACAATTTTAGTCGTTAAGTCTGATAAAATGTTTTAATTTTACGGTGTTATGGAAGAAAAATCAAAAGACCCTTTACACGGAAAAAGACTTGATGCTATTCTTGAAGAATTGGTAGAATATTATCAGGGTTTTGAGGAATTGGGAAAACAAATCAATATCAAATGTTTTACAGACAACCCAAGTATCAATTCGTCATTGAAATTTTTACGAAAAACAGACTGGGCAAGAGCGAAAGTTGAAAGTTTGTATCTGTATGTTTTAAGACAGAAAAAACGAGATGAAAAAAAACATTAGAAATTAGAAATCAGGGTGTTGCTTAATATTTTTCTTTTAGCTTTTTCCCTCTAATCAATAATTTCAAAAATCATTATATTTGTATCATTAATCGTAAAAAACATTACGACAAAAAAAAGAAAATATGACAATTGAAAACAATCACGTTGTAGCTGTAAAGTATATCCTTCACACAATTGAAGCAGATGGAAGTAAAGTTCTTGTAGAAGAAACAACAGCTGAAAATCCATTCACATTTTTGTATGGTGTAGGAATGATGATTCCAAAGTTTGAACAAAATATCCATGGTTTGAAAGCTGGTGATAAAGTAGATTTTACTATTCATCCTGAAGAAGCTTATGGTGAAAGACAACCAGATGCTATGACGCAATTGCCGATTGATATGTTTAAGGAATCAGGAATTCCTCCAATCGGAGCTATTTTACCTTTATCTGATAATGAGGGTAATAACTTTCAGGCATTTGTGGTAGAAATAACTCCAGAATTTGTGGTAGCAGACTTTAATCACCCAATGGCAGGTAAAGTTTTAGACTTCCAGGTAGAAGTTTTAAACACACGTCCAGCGACAGAAGAAGAATTGTCACACGGTCATTCTCACGGAATTGACGGTACAGACGCTCACTAAAAAATAATATAAATGTCCGATTCTTTCGGACATTTTTTGTAATATCAATTGTTCTTATACATTTTAAGACAAAAAATAAACCACAGAATTTCTGTGGTTTATTTTTTATAAGGTTATCGTAAAAATGCAGGGAGTGGTGTACACGTATTATTCTGCATCATATTCCGTAACATCGATGAATGTAAGAAACCATTTTGCTCCAATCTTGGTCATAATAAAACGAAATCCGTTGATAGGTGCCTTTTCCTTACTATTTTCTGCAAGAGTTACTCCAACCACATTTTCAGGATTAGAATTGATCTTAAAAATTTCCTGATCCTTTATGGAGTACTGTGATAAAAAATGGTCAGCATAATCATTCACTGCATTAGAGCTGAACTGAACAAATAATCCTTCTTTTATCCACTTTTTATTCTTCAGGTCATAAGCAAAATTAGGATCAAACTGTATAGGAAATTGATTTCTGATGTTCCATGATTTTTGAATGTACCCTAAAGACATGTTGAAGTCCATGTCTTCATTTAAAACAAAACCCAGATCACCACCACTTTTGTAAAGGATGCCTAAGCCATATGTTTTATCTACATATTTGTTGATAAGATCTCCATTTTTAGTCTGGAAACCCTTTAAAATATCAGTAACAGCCTGAGAAATTTGTTTTTTGTCATCAGCAGTTTGTGCACTCACGAAATTGAAGCTGCAGAATAGCAGCAATAATGTATAAATAATGTTCTTTTTCATCATATTAATCTAAAAATTCACCTGAGACATAGTACCAGCGTTCATGCATTTTCTGAAAAATAGAAAACTCATGGTGGATCTGCGGATACCCGTCCTGATCTGTATAATAAGCTTTAAATTCTACTTGGTTTAGGGCAGGAGTCCGGATGATTTCCAGTTTTGTCCATTCATTGATCTCTCCCCATTCCTGAAGATCCTGTTTATTATGAAGTTTTCGTTTTCCGGGAAGCGTAGTTTCCATCAAATATTCACCATTGGGAATTGCGAAAGCAGAGAATCTGGAACGCATTAAGGCTTCTGCGGTAGGAGCGTGTTTTTCTCCTGTGTGATAAGGCTTGCAACATTCTTCGTAGGGCTTTCCTGAACAGCAGGGACAATTCATCTTTTTTATTTAAAATTTTGGTCCACAAAAATAGTGATTATCAATAGAAACTGGCTTTAACCTATTTGAAAATAAATAAAATTTTTAACCAAAACTTTTTCTTTGCAGATGTTTTTATTCAATCCACATTATCACCGAATTACCATGGATACATAAAAAAAGAAGCACTCTTAAAAGAATGCTTCTCATTGAATTATTTTATAAAACCTCTGCTTCTTAATAAAGGTTTGATATCCGGATCGTGTCCTGTGAAATCTCTAAATGCCTGATTAAGGTCTACAGAATTTCCTACAGAAAGAATATATTTTCTAAAACGATCTCCATTTTCTCTAGTTAAACCACCATTATTTTTGATCCATTCCCATGCATCATTATCCAATGTTTCAGACCATAGGTAAGCATAATATCCTGCTGAATATCCACCTCCCCAAATGTGAGCAAAATAAGGAGTGTGATATCTTGGCGGAACTGTTGCTAACGTAAATCCGTGGTTAGTTAAGGATTGTTTTTCGAAATCTAAAACAGGAATAAATTGACTCTCATTCGTTACAGAATGCCAATCCATATCCAATGCAGCAGCTGAAACCAATTCCGTAGTCATATAACCTTGGTTAAAAGTGGCTGCTTTTTTAATTTTATCTACTAAAGCTTGTGGAATCGGTTGTTTTGTTTCGTAATGAACAGCATAATTCTTCATAACAACAGGATCTAACGCCCAGTGCTCATTAATCTGAGATGGAAATTCCACAAAGTCTCTAGGTACATTAGTTCCTGAAAGTGATGGATATTTCTGGCTTGCAAACATTCCGTGGATAGAGTGACCAAATTCATGGAAAATGGTTGAAACATCATCATAACTGATTAATGAAGGTTTTCCAGGAGCAGGTTTCTGATAATTATAACAGTTTACAATCACAGGTTTTGTTCCCATTAAATAAGACTGCTCAACGAAATTACTCATCCAGGCACCTCCATTTTTAGAATCTCTTGTATAGAAATCCAGATAATAGATGGCAATAGATTTTCCATCATGATCGAAAACCTCATAGGTAACTACATCAGGATGATAAACAGGAAGATCAGTTCTTTTTTTGAATGTCAGCCCATAGAATTTTTCAGCAGCGAAGAAAACTCCTTTTTCCAGAACGGTAGTAATTTCAAAATAAGGTTTTATTTCGCTTTCATCCAGATCAAATTTAGCTTTTCTTACCTGCTCAGCGTAGAAGTTCCAGTCCCAAGGTTCTACCTTGAAACCTCCTTTTTGTTGATCAATAAGATCCTGGATATCTTTTGCTTCACGTTTAGCGGTTTCCACTGCCGGAGTTGCCACCTGATTCATTAGTTTAGTCGCTGCTTCAGGAGTTTTTGCCATTTGGTCCTGAAGTTTCCATTCAGCAAAATTCTTTTTACCTAAAATCTGAGCCTTTTTAAGTCTAAGCTTAGCCAGTTTTTCGATGGTTTCTCTGGTATCGCTGGCATCTCCTTTTTCTGCTCTTGTCCATGAAGCTTTAAACAACTTTTCTCTGCTTGTTCTGTTTTTTAGATTTTGTAAAAGAGGTTGTTGTGTTGTATTTTGTAGGGCAAGAAGATATTTTCCTGGTTGTCCTGCTGTTTTAGCATCAGCTGCAGCCGCAGCAATTTCGTCGGCAGAAAGTCCGTCCAATTCTTTTGCATCAGAGAAGAATACCCCTCCTTGCTTTCTTGCTTCCAATAACTTATTGGCATATTGCGTAGAAAGGGAAGCCAGTTCCTGATTGAGTTGCTTTAATTTTTCCTTATCCGCTGCAGAAAGATTAGCTCCTGCAATTTCAAAGTTTTGTTTATAGTATTGTACTAATCTTTTGCTTTCAGAATCTAGCCCGTCTTCCTTGATGGATTTGATTCTTTTATAAAGATTTTCATTTAGGTACATCTTATCAGAGTGCCCTGCAAAAATAGGAGCATATTCCTCATCCAAGGCCTGTAAAGTAGGGTTGGTATTTGCACTTGTCAGATTAGAAAAGACAATCTGTGCTCTTCTTAGCACTTCTCCACTTTTTTCCAACGCTACAATTGTGTTTTCAAAAGTAGGGGCCGCCGGATTGTTGGCAATTTTTTCAATTTCAGCAGAGTGCTGTTTTAATCCAAAATCAAAGGCAGGTTTGAAATGTTCGTTTTTAATTTTATCAAACTCCGGAGTTTCATACTGAAGCTTGCTTTTCTTCATAAAAGGATTTGAAGATAAAGATGGATCAGGGGCAGGAAGTTCCTGTTGAGTATCGGTCTGTTTCATTGTAGTACAAGATTGATTGAACGCCAAGGCAGAAATTAATAATACCGATGAAATATTCTTCATAAAATAGTTGTTATTAAAGTATAAAGATATTAAAAACTTGCTTCACAAAAGATATTTTGCCTGATGTATTTAAGAAAATGGAGTGGTGGGTGATCGTTTTTAAATTCAAATTGTACAGAATTATAGTATTTCTCAGACTAATGTAATATTTTTCATAATTTAGTTGTCATTAAATTATATATCAAAAAAAATAATCTATAAAAGAAATAAATATGAAAAAAAGGACTCTTTTTATTTTATCTGCCTTCGTGGTATTAGCCTCATGTAATGAAAGACATGAGAAGAAGAACAGAGAAAAAAATGGCTGGGTAGAAAAAGTAATCAATACGGAAAGCGGGCCAATACAGCAGAAAGAAGTCAGTGGGGATTTTGACGAAATTCAAGTTTCCCAGGCTATAGATGCAGAAATTATAAAATCTGAAACAGAGAAAGTGGTGATTTCAGCACCTCAAAATATTATCAACGAGATTCTTGTAGATAACAATGGTGGAAAGCTTCATATTCATTATAAATCCGGAATCAGAGTGATGAATGTTCATAAGGTAACGGCTAAAATTTATACTAAGGACTTTACAAAACTAATTGCAGAGTCAGCAGCGAGCATTAGCGTAAAAGATAAATTTACCCAAGAGAAAACCACGGTTGAAGTATCAAGTGCAGGGAGTATTTCGGGAGAGATGGAAGCTAATGATTTTAATATTAATGCAGATAGCAGCAGTAACTTTAGTGGAAAAGTATGGGCTGTAAACCTAGGCATTGAATCTTCATCAGGGTCTAGTATTAATATTTCAGGAAAAGCTAAGCATGCAGATATTAATTCCTCTTCCGGAAGCAGTATCTCAGCAAGAGATGTAATTGCAGATAATGTGGAAGCTGAGGCATCCAGTGGAGCAAGTATTCAGATAAGTGCTGTTTCTTCGGTGAGAGCAGAAGCATCCTCAGGAGGAAGTGTGGATGTCAGCAAAAAAGGAGAGCTTAAGAATATCACCAAGGATGAAAGCAGTGGCGGAAGTGTAAATATTCAATAAATTAATCCTGGGATTCTTCCTCATCTTCTTCATCGGTGGATGAGGAGCCTTCCCAATTTTTAGTATCAAAATTAAGATTATCATAAGCCAATAATTCCTCCTCACGCTGGAGGATTTCTTTTGTGGTAAATAAGGCAATGTCATTGTCTTCCTTTATTCTGGCCAGCTTTCTGATGGAAGCCTTATCTATGGCCATAAATCTCTGCCCGAGACGTCTTGCTGCATATTTTCTCATGCCGGTCTCATGGAGTACATCCACGGCCATATCCACAGCGGTTCCTAAAGTTTCCCTATAAATATGATTGATACCGTTGTTCAGGTATTCATAGGCATCAATTCTGTTTTTCGCTCTTACAAATATCTTTACATCAGGATAATGCTCACGAACAAGTTCTGCTATAAACATATTATCTCCGGAATCATCAAGACATAAAACCAAAATTTCTGCATCTTCAATTCCTGCGGCCCTTAAAATGGGAATTCTTGTGGCATCGCCATAATAGACCTTAAAACCATAGCTCCTTAATAGCTTCACACGATCCGAGTCTCTGTCCAAAACTGTAGCTGAGATTTTATTAGCCTTTAAAAGACGTCCTACAGTACTTCCAAAATGCCCAAAACCTACAATAATGATCTTCTTTTGGCTTACATCACTATCCAGAATATTATAATCATTTTCTCCTTCAGGAATTTCCTTGATGAACTTAGGAGTAATAAATTTATCATTAATAATCAGAAGAATAGGAGTAACACACATTGTTATGGCAGTTACAGCCATCAGTTGTGCATTCAGTTCAGGGCCTAAAAGATAAAGGTCTGAAGCATAGTTAATCAGTACAAAAGCAAATTCTCCTACCTGCGATAGGGCAAATGCATAGAACAGACTTTGTGGAGTATCTATTCTGAAAAATTTTCCTATAGCATATAAAACCACAAACTTTACAGCAAGCACTGCAAATACAGTACTGAAAATAAATAAGGGATCCTTTTGAATAATATTAAAATTAATAGTAGAACCAACGCTGACGAAAAACACTGCTAGCAATAACCCTTTAAAAGGATTGATCTGCGCTTCAAGCTCATGTCTAAACTCACTGTTAGCAAGCATTACCCCGGCCAGGAAAGCTCCTAGCGCAGGCGATAAACCAATGACGATCATCAACTCAGATACCCCAATAACCAAAAATAAAGAAGAAGCTGTAAGTAGTTCTGCCATTCCTGATTTTGAAACATAGCGTAGAAAGGGCACAAATACATACCTGCCTAACAGAATCAATAAGGCAACTCCCAAGATTACAGTTCCGGCCTGAAGCCATTCCGGAAGCTTTTGTATCAGAATCTGAATTTCATTGTCATGATGCTTGGCTTTATAATTGGCAATGATGGGAAGTATGGCCAAAATTGGAATTACTGAAATATCCTGAAATAGTAGGGTAGAGAACGATGCTTCTCCAGCTGTTGTCTTAAAGTTGTTTTTCTCCTGTAAAGTCTGCAATACAATAGCCGTGGAAGACAGTGCAAAACACATGGCCACAGCAATGGCCTTATCTAGTCTCCAACCCACACTGATGAATACGACAAACAATAATAAAATGGTGAGAATCATCTGTGTAAGTCCCAACCCCATTATTTTCTTTCGCATTTCCCAGAACTTTCGAGGTTCCAGTTCCAGTCCTACAATAAATAAAAGCATAATAACCCCAAACTCACTGGCGTGCATAATGTCATTTACATTATTTCCTGTAAGCCTCAGTACATAGGGGCCAATAATGATTCCTCCTAAAATATAACCAATTACAGAACTCAACCCGAATTTTCTTGCCAGTGGAACCATAATAATGGCTACACCCAGAAAAAGTAGTGTGTTCATCGCTAAGCTAGACTCCATATGCTATTGATTGAGTAGTTCTGTAAACTCTTTTTTATGTAAAATAATGTCTTTTTTAGACAATTTATTGGCCTCGTAAACAATCTTAATGTGCTTGATATCTGCCTTGAAAACCCTTAATGAAACAATCAATCCACTAATCAGTTCATCCACTGAATATTGATAGGTCCCGTCCTTACTAAAAGATCTTTCCTTTCCTCCGGTTGTTACCAGAATGTAGACTTCCTTATTTTCCAGAGGATTTACTTTTCCCGGTTGTAGCCAATCACGGTCAAAGACTTCATCAATCCATAATCTTAATAAAGGAGGCATTCCAAACCATATCAATGGGAATTGAAAGACAAATCGTTCATAGTTGGCCAAACGTTTCCTTTCTCTGAAGGCAGCAATATGAAAATCAGGATATTCTTCATAAAGATCTCGTAGGGTATAATGCTGGTGACGAACATAGAAATTGATAAGTTCTACATTAGAATTGGAGTGCTCCAGGTAAGGGTGTGCAAATACAACCAGCGTCTTCTTCATAATCCTGTTTTCAGTAAATATACTGAAAAAATAATGAATAAAAGGTAGGTTTTGTGTGGATTTATTAGTTTTTTAATATGTGAAAGGTGATTTGGTGTCAATTAAAATCAAAGAAATGATGTTATTTTAAGTTTTTAAATAAAAAATCAGGCCATTGAGACCTGATTTGTTTTATAGATGATTATAATTCTTGTAAGATTACCATCCGCCGGAAGCACCGCCTCCGCCAAAACTTCCGCCTCCGCCGAAGCCACCAAAACCACCACCTCCACCACCGGAACTGCCGCCTCCAAAACTACCAGGGAATGGAAAGAAGCCGCCAGGATAGTTTCTGCGTCCTTTGCGTGTAATAATAACATCATCGTCATCGTCATAATTTCCACCGCCGCCACCGCCACCACGATTACCGAAAAGAATGGCAATAATGATGAAAATAACAAAGGCTATAATGACAATTTTAAGAGCGCTTCCATCCCCTGAAGGGGCTGTAGTGGCTTCAGGTTTGAATTTTCCCTGAACGGCCTCCATGATGGCTGAGGTACCACGATTGATCCCGTCATACCAAAGGCCTCTCTTAAAATTAGGCGTAACAATATAATCAAGAATCTGGCCTGCTACTGATGCCGTAAGATACTGCTCCACAGCTCTTCCTTGCTGAATAGACATTGTTCTGTCTTCAGTGGCTACAAGAAAGACTACTCCGTTATCTACTCCTTTTTTTCCGATTTTCCATTGCTGACCAAACATGGTTGCCAGAAAATTAACATCTTCTCCTTTGGTAGATTTGATGATAATGACCTCAATCTCTGTTGAGGTAGAATCTGCAAACTTAATCAGTTTGTTGTTAAGCGCATCTTTTTCCTGTTGAGAAAGAAGACCTGCTTCATCAAAAACAGGGTATAAAACGGCTGGCTTTTCGGGAATGGTATATTGTGCTGATACAAAAGTGTAAAAGCAAATCAATAGAAATGAAAATACTATTTTAAGAGAACGTAATTTCATTCGGGAGTTGGTTTGGGTTTTCTCCTTCTACAGGAAAATATTTCTTTAGTTCAAGGCCTGTTTCCAAAATGGCACTTTGTAATGCCTTATAGTAATTACCCTTGGCAAATTCAGCAGTGATGTAGTCATGCAAATGGTTCCAATAAGATTGATATACTTTCTCATGAATTCCGGAATCCCCAATAATAGTCAGGTATTTCTGTTCGAAATTGATATAAAAAAGCACAGCATTTCTATCGGTTGTCTTGTTCATACAGAGTTCTCTGAAAACCTCAAATGCTGTTTTTGCAAGGTTGCTTTCAGTGTTAGAGTCAATATGTACCCTGATCTCTCCTGTAGAGTGATCTTCTGCTGACTGAATCGCTTCCACAAGGGAAGCGATCTGTTGATTTGTAAGGTGATTACCCATTATTTGAATACTTCAGGTGCTTTTTGAGCTCCTGCTTCGGCTTTGAAATAAGGTTTTTCTTTAAAGTTGGTGAAGTTCGCCAAAATATTATTTGGGAAAGTCTTGATAGAGGTGTTGTAAGCCTTTGCTGCATCATTATAATAAACAGTCTCTGTTCTGATACTGTTTTCAATGGCAGTGTACTCTCTTTGGAAGTTAATATACTGCTGATCAGCTTTCAGATTAGGATAAGACTCTACTACCGCCATCAATCTGCTTAATGCACCGGATAATTCTCCCTGTGCAGCCTGGAACTTTGCAATATCAGCATCTGTCATATTGGTAGGGTCCACATTGATGGAAGTTGCCTTGGAACGCGCTTCAACCACCTGAGTTAACGTTTCCTGCTCAAATTTTGAATAAGATTTTACTGTTCTTTCCAAATTAGGAATAAGATTCGCTCTTTTCTGATACACAGTCTCTACATTAGACCATTTTGCGTTAACCGTCTGTTCTTTGTCTACAAAGCTATTATATCCGCTTTTTCCCCAAAAGAATAGGACTGCAACAATAATAAGGAGGGCAATGCCAATTGTTCCGGCGCCCAAACATCCTTTATTTTTCATAGTTTATTTTTTTTTAATTTTTTGTGCTAATCAAATATACAAATTATGTGCTAATTTTGTAAAAAATTATATTTGAATGACAACAATAGTGGTTGCAATGGGAGAGAAGAACGAAATTGGTTTTGAGAACCAGTTGCTTTGGCATCTTCCTAAAGATTTAAAACATTTTAAGGACCTTACTTCGGGACATCCGATTATTATGGGAAGAAAGACGTATGAGAGTATTGGGAAGCCACTTCCTAACCGTACGAATATTGTTGTTTCAAGAAGAAAAGACTGGTTTGAGGAGGGGATTCTTATTGTGGGAAGCCTTAAGGAAGCTATGAAATTTGCTAAAAAGATTGATGAAGATGTTTTTGTTATTGGCGGGGGTAATATCTATGAACAAACAATGGAAATTGTAGATAAACTTGAAGTTACATTGGTAAAGGCGGAGCTGAAAGCAGATACATTCTTTCCTAAAATAGACGGAAAGATCTGGAAAAAAACAAGTGAAGTATGTCATGAAAAAGATGAAAAAAATGAATATAACTTCTGTTTCCAGACGTTTGAAAAAATTAAGAACGAATAGTTATGAGAATTCTAAGCTCTAACTTCTAGCTTCTAACCTCTAATTTTTTTATCTTTGCACTTCTAAAATTTAATAATGAATAAATACATAAAAATTGCAGTCGCAGCACTTCTTATCCTTTTAGGACTTTATATGATGATTTTCACAAGAAATCTTGGGTGGGGAATTGTTATTTTCCTTTTGGCTGCATTTCCAATTTTACTTTTCTTTAAAAATGAGTATATCCTTTTGGCTTTCTGGCAATTGAGAAAGCAGAATATGGATAAAGCAGGAGAGTGGTTAACAAAAATCACCAATTATAAAACACAGCTTCATCAATCTCAATATGGATATTTCCATTATTTATTAGGATTAACACAAGCTCAGGATCATCCGACAAAAGTAGAGCCATTAATGAAAAAAGCTTTGGAATATGGCTTGAATATGAAGCACGACAGAGCGATGGCTACTTTAAATCTTGCAGCAGCAGCTATTTCTAAAGGAAGAAGACAGGAAGGACAAAAATTACTGGAAGAAGCAAAAAGATTGGATAGTGCTGGAATGATGACAGATCAGATCAAAATGATGAAAGATCAGCTGAAAATGCCAACAATGCAGAAGCATATGCACAACCCTAACATGAGACAAAGAGGAAGATTCTAAGAAATCTCCTATGTAAATATAAAAGTCCTGATTTTTTCAGGACTTTTTTTTCTTATTGGGAGCAACAGAGGTGGTGGAGCTTGAAAAAAAGTGTCTTTTGGATAAAGATTTTCTCTAAATGCCGGTAGACTGTTTTTTTTTCAAAATGATCTTTAGTCCACAGTTTACGAATACATCTTTTATGAACCTACATTTCTGAGTTCTGATCATAGCCATAAAATTTAGGCATCTGCCAGTGGTATTTCACAGCAAGTGTTCTTATGGCAACGATGAGTAAGATCGTAAAGATCTGTATAAAAGTGTATGATAATGGAGTGTATTTTGTCATTAATAAAAATGCAGCACCTCCCACAATACATGCAGTAGCGTAAATTTCCTTTCTAAAAATCAATGGAATTCTGTTAAGCAATATATCCCGGATAATCCCTCCAAAACACCCAGTAATGGTTCCCAGTCCAATGCATATTAAAGGATGAATACCAGCATTCAGTCCTTTTTGTACACCAATAATGGTAAACAGGCCCAGCCCGAAGCTATCGAAAATAAATAAAGTCACCTTAAAATTCTTTTCAAGGGATTTAAATACCATTGAAAAGATACTGGTAACCAAAATCAGGACGCACATCAAAAGATCATGCATCCAGAATACAGGGATGTCCAGAAGAAGATCCCTTACAGTTCCTCCTCCCACAGAAGTTACAAAGGCAATAATAAGTACACCAAACGGATCAAGGCGCTTCTGCATGGCTGCAAAGCTTCCGGACATGGAAAACGCAATGGTCCCAAGGACTTCTATGGCAAAATTGAACTGTTCGTGCATATATTATAAATGATAAATGATAATTGAGAAATAATTTTTTGCTTAAGCAAATTCTTGGCCATTTTATCAATTATCATTTATCGCTTATCAATTATTATTTTGCTTATTTTTCTACTCTCACCGAGTCAGGAACCATGAGCTCATATTCTCCGCCATGAGTAATGATTTCCCTTACAATGCTGCTGCTGATAAAGGATTTTCCGGATGACGTTAATAAGAATACTGTTTCCAGTTTCTTGTGAGCAAGGGTTCTGTTGGTGTGGGCAATGGCTTTCTCAAATTCAAAATCGGCCGGATTTCTTAACCCTCTGATAATGTATTGAGCATTCTTTTCGAAGCAATAATCTACGGTAAGACCCTCAAATGAGTCTACTTCTACATTGGGGAATTCTGCTACAGAGTTTTGGATAAATTCCATTCTTTTTTCAAGAGGAAACATATATTTCTTCTGAGAATTCTGTCCAATGGCAATAATTAATTTATCAAAAAGCGGAGCTGCTCTTTCTATAATATCGTAGTGTCCTAAAGTAATGGGATCAAATGACCCTGGGAAAACAGCAATTTTCATGTGGTACGAGTTATAATTTTGAGTTATAAATTTTAGACTATGAATTATGACTTTATTCAGTTTCTAATATCTAGTCTCTAATTTTAACGTCTATTATCTATTTTCTTTTATTTAAAGCTTTTTCAACTTCATTTCCGCAAAGATCCATAATGGAGATTCCATAATGTTTCGCCTGCTGGGGAAGGATACTTGCAGGAGAGAACCCTGGATTGGTATTCATTTCAAGCATATAAGGAATGCCATCCATCAAGATATATTCGCTTCGTGAAAAACCACTCATTCCAAGGGAATCGTAGGCTCTTTTAGTAATTTCTTCAACTCTTTTTGTGGTCTCTTCGTCAATTCTTGCAGGAGTAATTTCTTCAGAAGCGCCTTCATATTTAGCTTCATAATCGAAAAACTCATTGGTTGGAACAATTTCAGTAATTCCTAAAACAATAGTGTCACCTTTGAAGTCGATAACACCTACGGAAACCTCCATACCATCCAGGAAACTTTCGATCAGGATTTCATTATCTTCTTTAAAAGCTATTTCTGTCGCTGCAATTAATTCAGATTTCTCCTTAACCTTGGAAATCCCCAATGAAGATCCCGATTGATTAGGTTTCACAAATAAAGGAAGCTTTAATTCTTCTACAATTTTATCAACATTGATATCTTCTCCCTTTCTTAAATAAATGCTTTTTGCAGAAGGAATTCCATATTTTGACAACACAGCAAGGGTGTCTTTTTTATTGAAAGTAAGGGCACTCTGGTAAAAATCACAACCTGTGTATTTTTGTCCTATTGCGTCCCAGTAAGCCTGTAGAATACCATTTTCACCAGGCGTACCGTGGATGATATTAAAGCAAACATCAAATTTTAATGTTTCGCCATTATCTAAAGCGACAGAAAAATCTCCTTTATTGATCTGGTGTTTTTTATCATTCTCGCCTAAAAAATACCATTCGTCTTTAAGGACTACTACTTTATATACATCGTACAGATTTCTGTCTAAGGAATCATAGATCAACTGTCCGCTTTTTAAGGATACAACATATTCATCAGAATAGCCTCCCATTACTACGGCAACACTTTTTTTGTTCATAACCATATAGTATCAATTAAGGCAAATTTAAACATTTTATGTAATGCAATAGGGGAAATCCACAAATTTTAAGATCAAAAATGAATTGTGTTAAATAAAAAGCACATTCTAAAATTATTAGCTATATTTGCCGTTGTAATTAAAGTATTTTTAAGTATGCTTAAATCACTTTTCAGTTGGAAAGTTTTATTGAATTTAGTAGTAGCCATCGGTGTTTTCGTTGGGCTTGTATGGCTTACGTTTCGCTGGTTGGAGTACCATACTAATCACGGTCAGGAAATACCTGTTCCTAATGTTGTTAACAAATCTGTACATGATGCCGTTAAAATATTAGACGATACAGGTTTGGAATATGAAGTAGATAGTGCGACTTATGATCCGAAATACAGACCATTTCAGGTTCTTCAGATTTATCCTGCACCGGGTTCCCGTGTAAAGGACGGAAGAACGGTGCGTCTTAAGGTGAACCCTAGAACATGGGCGCAAATTGCTGTTCCGGATGTAATTAATAAATATTCAGGACTGGCATTCCAGAGATTGGATCAGGTAGGTCTTAAAATTGGAGATACCATTTATGAGCCAAGTATTCAGAAAGATGCTCTTCTAAGAATCCTGTATAAAGGAAATGCTGTAAATCCGGGTGCTCGTTTACCTAGATTCTCAGTAATTGATGTTGTGGTAGGATCCGGGCCAATGAGAAATATTTCAATTCCTAATGTTGTAGGACTTTCTGTAAAGGAAGCCAGAGCTGTTATTACGAAGAGTATGTTTGAAGTAGGATTGGTAGAGCATGAAGATGGAGGTAAAGATGAATCTGATATCATTTATTACCAGGATCCTAGTTCAGGAGATGTTCGTGACCAGGGAATGCAGATTGACCTTTGGGCAAGTAAGAAGACTCCAGCAGAATTAAGAGCTAAAATAGAACAGCTAAACTCTATTTATCGTATGAAGGTAGATACTTCTTTGCCTCCGGTACGATATGAAGAAGTTCATAATGAACCAAGCTATGAAGCTCCGGTTATCCCTCCTCCGGCACCAAGAAGAGAAACTCCTAAGCCAGAGGGGCAGAAAACAGAGACTCCTAAACCTCAGACGACAACTCCAAAGCCTGCCACAGGCTCAGGAACTGAGAAGCCAAAAGCTTCTACAACTCCCTCGTCTACAGGAAGTACAACTAAACCTACTGCTTCTACCACTACAGGTCAGCAACCTGCTCAAAAGCCAAAAGCTAAAAAGGTAGTCGTAGAATAATTTCAGATTAATATAAAAAATACAGGCTTCAACTGCAAAATGTTGAGGCCTTTTGTGTAAAAAAATAAAAACAATGTCAGAAGATAACGAAGATTTTTTAGATGAAGAATTGCTGGATTCCAATAGTATTGAGAATATCGATATTGATGAGGAAAATAAAGGATTGTATGAACATCTTAATATTACTGTTGACCCTAAACAGGACCCATTAAGAATTGATAAGTTTCTTTTAATATACAGACAAAACTCTTCAAGAAATAAAATTTCACAGACCTGTAGGGCTGGAAACGTTATAGTCAACGGAACTCCAGTAAAGCAGAATTACCGCGTAAAACCAGGGGACCAAATCTCGGTATTGCTTACTCATCCGCCTCGGGAAAATGTTATTATTCCACAGGATATTCCTGTTCATATTGTTTATGAAGACGATGATTTGGTAGTAGTAGATAAGGAGGCAGGAATGGTGGTACATCCCGGACACGGAAACTGGGATGGAACATTGGTAAATGCCCTGGCCTATCATTTTGAAAAGAATGGTGCAAAATCTGATCTTGACAGGGTAGGACTTGTTCATAGGATTGATAAGGATACTTCCGGACTTTTGGTAATTGCCAAAAATGAATATGCATTAAGCTTTTTGGCCAAGCAGTTCTTCAACAGAACTACGAAAAGGTTGTACTGGGCTTTTGTGTGGGGAAATCTTAATGATGAAGAAGGAACAATAAGAGGCCACGTAGGAAGACATCCCAAAAACAGGATGCAGATGTCTGTTTATGAAGACGGAAGCCAAGGGAAGCACGCGGTTACCCACTATAAGGTGTTGGAAAGGTTCAAATATATGACATGGGTAGAATGTAAACTGGAAACGGGAAGAACCCATCAGATCAGGGCGCATTTCAAGCATATTGGGCATACATTGTTTAACGATGAAAGATATGAAGGACATACTCCGTTAAGAGGAGTAAACATTCCAAAATATAAGCAATTTATTAAAAATGTTTTTGAAATTTTGCCAAGACATGCTTTGCACGCCCATACCCTAGGATTTATACACCCAACAACAAAAAAGGAATTATATTTTGAAAGCCCAATGCCCAAAGATATGACGGATGCCGTAAAAAAATGGAGAAATTATTTAGAAAACTAAAAATATATTGAGAATTTTTTTATATTTGTTGAATTGAAATCAAGATTTGTTATGAGAAAACTATATGCTATCGTATGTTTAGCTCTTTTGTCAAATGCATACAAAGCACAAGAATCACTACCATATTATCAACAGTATCTTTTGGATGGTGACTTCCTGTTCAACCCAGCTCAGTACGGTAAAACAGACTACGTACAGCTCAATGCCATTTATCAAAAGCAATTTTCAAAATTCAGCGAATCCCCAAACGTACAATCAGTGGGAATCAATGCAAACATATTCGATAGAGTAGGTGCCGGTCTTACAGTATTCAGAGACAGTAATGGAGCAGAGTCTTCAGGAGGTGTTACCGCTGGTGCTTCATATTTTATTCCTCTAAGTAGTGAGGGAGATAGAAAAGATCAGTTCTCCTTTGGTACAAGTGTAAGTTTGTATAATAGAAATTTTGATTATTCTAAAATTAACGTTGAGGAGCAAGGTGACCCATTGGTAAGAGGTGAAGAAAGTAATATCTTCATGGCTTATGCTAATTTCGGTTTGGCTGCTACTTATAAAAACCTTTTTGGAGGTGTTTCTGTAAATGATATCGCATTAGGTAACGATAAACCAATTGTAAACGGATACGAGCCTTCTCCAATTAAATTCTTCTTAAACTTAGGATATAACTGGCACATTGCCGATAATATCATGCTGACACCTGCAGCAATGATCAACCTGAATACCAACTCAACAAGAGTAATGGACTATAACCTAATGGCTACATTCTCAAATGAGATCAATGCATTCTCTTTTGGGGTAAGCTATAGAGCTGCTCAAAATAGATTTGACAGCCAACAATTGGAAATCGCTCCTATTGTTAAGGTAAGATTCAATAAATTCATGATTGGAGCTACTTATAACCTTGGATTATCTGATATTCAGACCTATGGAGGAAACAGCTTCATGATTGGTCTTGGTTATAACTTCGATAACTTTATTAATGTTAGAGGATATAGATATTAATCAATTTAATTTAAATAAATTTGAGCTCTGAATTTTTCAGGGCTTTTTTATGATATATATTCACATTCCTTTCTGTAAACAAAAATGCAGCTATTGTAATTTTCACTTTTCCACCTCCTTGAATTTTAAGGACGAAATGCTCCATGCCATGAAAGCTGAAATAAAGCTTAGAAAGGATGAATTGCAGAACAAGAGCTTAAAATCCTTATATTTTGGCGGAGGGACCCCTTCCATTCTTTCGGTGGATGAAATCAATTCCCTGATTGATGAGGTTTTACATTATTTTAGTTTTGAAAAAGATATTGAGATTACGCTGGAAGCCAACCCTGATGATCTGGATAAGACATTTTTAAAACAATTGGCAGGAACGCCGGTTAATCGGTTATCCATCGGAACCCAAAGCTTTTTTGAAGAAGATTTGAAACTGATGAATCGGGCCCATACAGCTTCAGAGGCAGAAGGTTCTATTAAGCGTGCCCAGGACTTCGGTTTTGAAAACTTAAGCATAGATTTAATTTACGGTTCACCTACTTCCAATTTGGAAATCTGGAAAGAAAATTTAAATAAAACTATTGCATTGGAAGTTCCTCATATCTCTTCCTACGCATTAACCGTTGAGCCTAAAACTGCCTTGGAAAACTGGATTTCAAAAGGAAAAGTTAAAAGTCCGCGGGAAGAAGAGCAAAACAGAGAATTTTATTACTTGTCAGACTTTTTAAAAGATAACGGTTTTGAACATTATGAAGTCTCCAACTTTGCAAAACCTGGTTTTTATTCCAGACATAATTCTGCATATTGGAAGTATCAGGAGTACTTAGGGATAGGACCTTCGGCACATTCTTACAATGGATTTGATGTGAGAAGCTGGAATGTAGCCAATAATCAGCAGTATATTAAAAAGCTTAATGCAAAACTTCTGGCCAAGGAAGAGGAAATTCTTTCTTTGGAAGATCAGTTTAATGAAATGATCATGATTGGGTTGCGAACAATCTGGGGAGTTGATCTAAAAAGTCTAAAAGATAAGTTCAACGATAGATTTCTTGAACATTTTCAAAATGAAATCAAACAAAAAAAGGAAGAAGGTATTTTAATTGTTGAGGATAATCACTTAAAAATTCCTGAAAAACATTGGTTTATGGCAGATGGAATTGCTTCTGATTTATTTATGGTTTAATTGCTTTGAAAAAGAGCCGAGTTTAGAATAAATAAACTCATTAAACTCAAATTTTGAAGCTAAAATCTTTGTATTTTTGTATAAAATTTCAGTTCATTTGAAAACTAAAAAACAAGATTACTCGCATCTTTCACCCAGCCAGCCTATCGGTATCTTTGATAGTGGAGTAGGAGGACTTACCGTAGCTAAAGAAATCAAAAGGCTTCTTCCCCATGAAGACCTTATTTATTTTGGAGATACAAAGCACCTTCCCTATGGTGAAAAATCGAAAGAAGCGATTATAGAATATTCTACAAAAATTACTAACTTCTTGCTACAACAGAACTGTAAAGCAATTGTAATTGCCTGTAATACAGCTACTGCAAATGCTTTAAATGAAGTCATGCAGTCTGTTGCCGGTAAGGTTCCCGTAATTGATGTTATTAATCCCGTTGCTGAAAAAGTTTCCTATGAGATTCATAACAATGTAGGAGTTATTGCGACTAAAGCAACGGTAAATTCCGGTCTTTACAAGAAGAGTATCCGAAAACATAATAAATGGATTAAGGTTGATGAATTGGCAACTCCATTATTGGTTCCTGCCATTGAGGAAGGTTTCAAGAATCATCCCATTACCCATGCTATTATTTACAATTATTTGAGTAACAGTAAGCTGAAGAATATTGAAACTTTGATTTTGGGGTGTACCCATTATCCGCTTTTAATAGATGAAATAAAACAATATTATGGAAACAGAGTTCGTGTTATTGATTCTCCTAACATTGTGGCTAATCATCTGAAGATTATTCTTGATAAGTATAATCTCCTTAATGATAATAATCAAACACCCAATTATCATTTTTACCTTTCTGATCTTACCAAGAACTTTGAAAAGATCTCCAAGAAATTCTTCGGTAAAACGATCGATTTAGAACTAAAAGTATTATAAATAAAAAGTCTGCCTCTATAGAAGCAGACTTTTTATTTTTAGCTTGGCATTGCGGATATATTGAAACATCTCAATATGTGCAAAGCAATTTGGCTTGACTTTGTTTAGAAATTAGGCTTCCAAAATCACTTTCTCAGCTTCTAGCCTTGTCTTTGGATTGAATTTCGGTTGATTAGCATCGGTCTCTGTTCTTTCTCCAATAGCTACAGCAAAAAGAGTTTTGTAGTTCTCATTTTTCAGAATATCATCATACTGATCTGGTTCAATACCTTCCATTGGAGTAGAGTCTATTCCCATATCAGCACATGCAGAAAGCAATACTCCGAGTGATAAATAAACCTGATGACCCAGCCATGCCTTTACATCAGCTTCTCCTTTAGGCTTTACTCTATTTTTGTAATAGTTCACATTCCCCTCAGGAAGGCTTTCCTCAATCTGCTTTTCAAAATCTTCAGGGTTTTTAATGACCTGAAAAATAATCAGGTGACTGCAATCCTGTACTTTCTCTTTGTTGATGTAAGAAACTTCTGCAAGTTTTGTCTTCAATTCTCCACGATTTACAAAAATAAAGTTCCATGGCTGGCTGTTGATGGAAGATGGACTCAGGTTAAGGATTTCTTTCAATTGAGAAATTTGTTCTTCACTGATATTTCCTTGTGGGTTATACTTTTTTACGGTATACCTTGTTTTCATTTTGTCTAAAAAGCTCATAATTTTATACTATCATTTTTATAGTTACAAAATTAATTTAAGTTTATTAACTTTGCAATAACGGTAAAAAATGATAGTATAAAATGTATACAATAGACAATAAAAATTATCCTTGTTGTACCAGTGTTACCATGAGATTTATTGGAGGAAAATGGAAAGCTGTAATTTTATATCACCTCATTGATGGCGCAAAGCGATATAATGAATTGAGAAAAGTAATTCCTACCATTACAGAGAGAACACTGAGTCTTCAGCTCAAACAGCTGGAAGAAGATAACGTGATAGATAGAAAAGTGTTTACAGAAAAGCCACCTTTAATGGTAGAATATACATTAACGGATTTTGGTAAGACTTTGCTGCCTGTTTTAGAAGAAATTACAAAATGGGGGAAAACAGCTCCCGAGAGGTCAAAAAAAATAATCAGGAATTAAAGTTCCTGATTATCTTCTTTATTTGGATTGAAAAAACTGAAACTCACGTTTCCATATTTTCTTGTATCTATCAGATTGGGATGTTCCAGTTTCATTCTGCTTTGATGTTCTACAATAAGGACTCCGTTTTCCTTTAGGTATTTATTATTTAAAACCAGGGAAATCAATTCGTAGTATTTTTTCTCCTCCATCTCAAATGGAGCATCAGAAAACACAATTTCAAAAGATTTTTTGTTTCTGAATTTTTTCAGCCAGTCAAATACATCACCTCTTTGTACGTTGACCTGAAGAGACATGTCTAATTCAGAAGCTGTAGTGTTGATAAAGGCTGTGTGCTTTGGATTCATTTCCACGGAAGTTACATTCTGACATCCTCTGGAAGCAAATTCGAAAGTAATAGAACCGATTCCGGCAAAAAGATCAAGCACAGCAATCGACTGCATGTCGTATTTGTTTTCCAGAATGCTGAATAAAGCTTCCTTGGCAAAATCTGTGGTTGGCCTTACATCAAAGTTTTTTGGGGCGGCAATTTTTTTGGCTTTCCATTTGCCTGATATTATTCTGAACATGTTGTATTAGGGTTTAGGTAGTAGATTATAGACGGCAGATATTTTTGGAATCAGATTCCATTTCCCTGCTATCTGTAAGCTAATTAAGTATAAAATTCTTATTGGGAATATTGTCAAAAACAATTTTCAGATTTTTCACAAATTTCTGAAGCTCGGAAATAAAGGTCTCATTTTCCGTAGTTTCTCCATAGGCATAAAAGCTGGTTTCATTAATACCAAAGCCTATTTTGCTTAAGGTAAACATAATGAAGTAAAGAAAGTCAACTTCAGAGTTTACGTCCAGATTGTTGTAAAGTATGATCTTTTTATTGTCAATGGCAAAAAATTCACATTGATTATGATAAAGGTTGATATGAATCTCCTTGTTATTCTTATTATTAATTGAACTTAAAAACTTTTCTCCGGAAAAGTTAAAGTGTACCGGTATAGCCAGTTCCTTTATTTTTTTGTAATAATTCTTCGGGAAAGTATAATAAAACTGAATATTAAACTTTTTGTTGATGGAAAGCATCAGTTCTTCTTGCTCCTTATCTGTAGGAGCATTGAAAGAAATTAAGTCAAATCCGGCATCGTGGTCAGAAAAACCTTCCGGCATCAGGGTAAAATGATTCCATGCAGAAATCACCTGTATTTCATCAAATCGCTGTTTGATAAGAACTTCATCCAGTTTTTCCTCAATAAGGTTGTCTGGGGTTTCTTCAGTAACAAAATAAGACTTTTCTTCCAGAATGTTTTTGTTTTTCACAATCTGGTAGATCAATCCGTCTTTGGTAAAAAGTAAATTAAGTACGTTCATATTTCAATTGCTGCAAATTTAGTGAAATTCTACCATTACCGCACCCGATTGATGGTGAAGTATTTCCTTATTATAAAAATCAATATTAACCTGGCTTTCCAAAACATCGCGAACCATCCTCTGAAGGATTCCATCACCAATTCCGTGAACAATCTCCAGTCTCTTCAGGTTATTTCTTCTGCAAAATTCCAGCACTTCGATCAATTTTTCCTTTTGAATAAACAATCTTTCAAAACTGTCATAATCACTAGGATTCTTTACCAAATTATGAAAATGAAGGTCCAAAACCAAATGATTTTTCTGATGTTTTTTAGAAATAATTTTTTTAGGCTCTGTCTTTCTTATCACTCTGATATTTTCGTAAAGATCCTTATCCTTGGGAACCAGCTTTTCTTTGGGATATTGATGGGTAAAGCCGTATTCATCCTTAAAAACCACAATGTTTCCTTTCACGGAAGTCACAACCCCGCTTAAATTCTCGTCCACTACAGAAACGGTATCCCCAATTTTCATATTATTTAAAACCTATTCGCTCTCTTTAGCAAATGATAAACCAATCTCTGGTTCCATCAGAAATAAGATGAGCCTGTTTAATCTTTGTCTCTTTATATCAAGAAATCTGCTACACCCTTGGGCCTAATTCAATAATCTCCAGATCTTTAATTTCTTCACCATCCACTACGAAACGCATCATTGTCCTCATCTTATGCCAGCCTTGTTTTCCGCAGGCTCCGGGATTCAGGTGAAGAAGAGTGTTCTTTTCATCATACATGGCTTTTAAAATATGTGAATGCCCTGAAATAAATAATTTCGGAGCTTTCTCAGTGATTTCTTTTTTAGTAAGTGGAGTATATTTTCCGGGATAGCCACCGATGTGGATCATCAGAACTTCCAGTTTTTCACAGAAAAAACGATTTACTTCAGGAAACTCAGAACGAATCTTAGTATTATCAATATTTCCGTAGACCCCTTTTAGAGGTTTTATCTTTTCGAGCTGCTCAATAACGTCCATGCTTCCAAAGTCGCCACAATGCCAAACTTCATCTGCCTGGGATGCATACTCTAAAATTCGATCGTCGATATAGGAGTGAGAATCGGAAAGAAGTAAGATCTTTGTCATTATCTAAGTGTTCTTTCAGTGATATTTTCGTCGTATTTGTCCTTAAATACAGCAACGCGTTCAGGGTTCAGTTCTCCATCATGATTGATAACTCTTTCCTTTAATAGCCATTTTACCAGTTTTTCCATTCCTTTTTTAGAATTCATGAAGTTGGCAATTTTAGCCATATCTGTAGATTCTATTTTGGTTTTTTCAGTCAGGAAGTTGAGGATAAAGAAATCATCATTCACATATCTTGGAGTTTCATTATCCATATATTTGTATAACAAAACCTCTTCATCATCTTTCATTGAAAAGAATGAATACTGAGCTGCATTGATTTTTTCTGCTTTCAGAATCTGTTTACCATCCAGAAGAACCTTATCATCTTTGATCGTTACATCCTGAGAAAAATATAAATTACAGCTTATCATCAATAAGAAGAAAGCCAATAACCTGTTTATTGCCATTGTAATGCTTTTAGACTGCAAATATAAAGAAGCTTTAGTAAAAAACTATTTTCAAGGGTTCAGATAATTACCTAAAATATTGAGTAGATTAGTAAGAAATATCCTTGGTTCTGCGGATAGAGTCAAGTTTCTTTTCAATATCTGCACTGAACACTTTCTTTAATTTTAGTTCATTCCCGATAAGCCTTGAAATAGTAAAAGTACCATTCATACTATTATTGGAAGGAAATACAATGGCAATTGAAGAATCTGAAACTTTTTTCCAGCTTCCACTGTAACGTTCAAATTTTGAAGCTTTATTAGGGAAGTCTTCTGTAGCATCATATCCATTGGCAGACTTACTTAAATTTCCTATAACTTTTCCATTCTTATTGAATTTTAGTCCGGGATTTTTGGTGTCAAAAACATCCTGTGTTTCATAGGTGTAAATATAGGTGTCAAGCTTCTTCAACTTCCAGGTCTGTAAAAGTAATGGATTTGAGGTCCTGTCCTGGCTTTTAACAAAATTGATGGCAAAAAATGATAATAATAGGATACCAATAGATTTTTTCATGAATAATAACTGATTAATGGGAAATGTAAGTAAACTTTTAACACTGACAAAATTAACATCGTCTAATATTTACTAAATTTGAGAAAATTAAAAAGTAATGAAGCAGAAACTTTCTTATTTCATTTTTCTTTTAACCGTAGGATTAGCCAATGCACAGGTTGAAGAAAAAAAACTGGATGAACTGATCCAAAATACTCTGAAGACTTTTGACGTTCCGGGAATGTCGGTGGGAATTGTAAAAGATGGAAAAGTAACCTATTCCAAAGGATTTGGAGTGCGTTCACTCACCACCAAGCAGCCGATGGATGATAATACACTTGTAGGGATTGCATCTAATTCTAAAGGTTTTACCTGTGTAGCGTTAGCAATTCTGGCAGATGAAGGAAAACTGAACTGGGACGATAAGGTTTCAAAATACATTCCTGAGTTTCAGATGTACGATCCATATGTTTCACAAAATGTTACGATAAAGGACCTGATTACCCATAGAGCCGGATTAGGATTGGGGCAAGGTGACCTGATGTTTTTTCCGGAGGGAGGAAATTTAACAGTGAATGATATTGTTCACAATGTAAGATATCTAAAACCTGAAAACCCTTTTAGAACAACTTTGGACTACAACAATATTATGTTTGTTGTTGCAGGGGAAGTGATTCACAGAGTTTCCGGATTAAGCTGGGCAGAGTTTATCGAGCAGAAAATTATGAAACCTGTAGGGATGACTTCCAGCTTTGGAAGTTATAACAGAGCGAAGGCTTCAGCCAATAAAATTGATGCTCATGCTCCCGTAGACGGAAAAGCCATTGCAGTTCCCCACGATTGGAATGAAACAGCTAATGCTGCTGGAGGAATTATGAGTAACATTAAGGATATGACAATCTGGGCAGAATGTCTGTTGAATAACTTTACTACTAAAGACGGTAAGAAACTGGTTTCTGATAAGAATGTTCAACAACTCTGGAGTCTGCAGATCCCTGATAGGGTTGCCGCAAAGAATCCGTATGATACGAGTTTTTATGGATATGGCTTAGGATGGTTTTTAAGTGATGTGAAAGGACACAAGCAAGTACAGCATACTGGAGGTCTTATAGGAACGGTAACACAGTTTACTTTAATTCCTGATCTTAAACTGGGAATTGTTGTCTTGACTAATCAACAATCCGGTGCTGCTTTCAGTACTATTACAAATACGGTAAAGGATTCTTACCTTGGAGTGGCAGATAGAAACTGGCTAAAAACGTATGGGGAGAGGATGTCTAAAATGAATGTGGAATTTGAAAAACAAAAGAAAGAAGCGTTTGCAAAATCAGAAGCATTCAAAAAAGAAAAATCACTTCAGCCAAAAGCAGAGCAGTTTACAGGAACCTATAATGATGTTTGGTTTGGTGATGTAGAAATTACTCAGCAGGGAGGTACTTACAGAATTTCATGTAAAAATTCACCGAGATTAAAAGGTGAGTTGCTTCCTTATTCGAATAACTCATTCATTATTAAATGGGATGACAGAAGCTATGATGCTGATGCTTATATTATTTTCAGTTATGATGAGACTGGAAAAGCACAATCTGCAAAGTTGAAAGCTATTTCGGATGTGACGGATTTCAGTTTTGATTTTGATGATCTGGATCTGAAGAAAAAATAATCGAAACTATTTGTTATTATAATTCAATAGGAACGGGCTTTAGCCCGTTCTTTTTGTTATGATAGATAAAATTGGATCTTCTCCTGTTTTTGAAATAAAAAAAAGAAAATAAATAGTACTGTATAGAGAATTGCTGAGGTAAAGTTATATTTTCCCGGGCTCATAAAAGAATAAAAGTTTCTTTTTAGCTCCATCAAATTCGGACCAGGATTCACAGTCTACTTCGAAACCAGCAACACCACAAGTGGGGAAGTGAAAAATATCTTCAGAAATAGAATTGGCAAAATTGGAAATTCCATTGTTGTGTGAAAAAAGAGCAACAGAACCTAGAGTGTCATCCAGGTCATAGATTACAGATTCAAAATTTCTTTCCGAGGGATTATATAGTTTTTCATCAGTAGAACAATCTAGCTGATAGGTCTGATTAAAAATCTTACAGGTATTCAGGGCACGTACTGCCGGGCTTGATACAAAATGATCTATAGAAATATTATTGTTTTTTAAGAATCTGGACATGTTCATAGCATCCTCCAAACCTTTGTCTGCCAAGGGTCTGTCAAAGTCCTCCGTTTCTTCAGGCCAGTCGCTTTTTGCATGTCTTACGAGGATGAGTCTCTTCATATATTTGTTTTTTTGGAAGATTAAAATTATAAAAAAAATAATGGAATAAAACATGATTTATATAAAAAAACTGCGTTATGAATAAAATCAGTATTTTTTACTAAATTTGCAGACTTATGGGACAAATCCTTGCAATAGACTACGGAAAGGCTCGTTGTGGCATCGCTGTAACAGATGATATGCAGATTATAGCCAGTGGGCTGGAGACTGTAGAGAACCGTGTTTTAATGGAATTTTTGAAAAAATATTTCCATGAAAATAAGGTAGATGAAGTAGTAATTGGGCTTCCCATAGATTTGAGAGGAAATATTTCAGAAGTGGAAACCGATATTTTAAAATTCATTGAAGAATTTAAGAATGAATTTTCGGATATTGCAGTTCACCGTTTTGATGAAAGATTTACTTCAAAGATGGCTTCATTCTTTATTTCCCAAAGTGGAAAAACCAAGAAGAAAAGACAGGAAAAAGGATTAATAGATAAAGTAAGTGCAACCATCATATTGCAGAATTTTTTAGAACAAAGATTAAGATGATTTTACCGATAAGAGCTTTTGGGGATCCTGTTTTGAGAAAAGTGGGAAAAGATATAGATAAAGACTATCCCGAATTACAGGAACTGATAGAAAATATGTTTGAAACGATGTACAGTGCCAATGGCATAGGTCTTGCAGCGCCTCAAATCGGTTTGGATATCCGTATGTTTGTGATAGATGTGACGCCTCTTGCAGAAGATGAGGATTATGAAGATATTAAGGACGAGTTGGCAGAGTTCAAAAAAGTATTCATTAATGCTACAATTCTGGAAGAATCTGGTGAAGAGTGGAAGTTTAATGAAGGTTGTCTGTCTATTCCGGATGTAAGAGAAGATGTGAAAAGAAAAGGAACAATCGTTATTGAATATTATGACGAAAATTTTGTAAAACATACAGAAACTTTTTCCGATATTAGAGCCCGCGTAATTCAACATGAATACGATCACATTGAAGGAGTTCTGTTTACTGATCACTTAAGTGCTTTAAAGAAGAAACTGGTAAAAGGAAAACTTACGAAGATCTCTCAGGGTGATGTAAGCATTGGTTACAAAATGAGATTTCCAAAATAACTTAAACAAGGATTAAAAAGAAATAATAATAAGCAATAGGCTATAGGCTGATTGCAAAATTTACAAAAAATAAAATTATGCTGTTAGAAAAAATAATTTCAATTTCTGGAAAACCAGGACTTTACAAATTAGTTTCTCAATTAAGAAACGGTTTTATCATTGAAGATGTTACCAACAAGAAAAAAGTAAGCATCGGTAACTCTAGCCAGGTAAGCTTATTGGATAATATCGCAATGTTTACATTTGATAAAGAAGTTCCTTTGTTTGAAGTTTTTGAAAATGTTGCTAAAAACAATGATTATAAGCAGACTATTTCTCACAAATCTTCTGATGCAGAATTAAAAGACTTTATGTTGGCTTCTCTTCCTAATTATGATACGGAAAGAGTATATGCATCTGACATCAAGAAACTAGCTCAGTGGTACAATATTCTTCATAAAGCAGGATATATCACTCCGGAAAGTTTTGTAAAAGCAGAAGCAGAAACCTTAGACGGTGAGCCTGCAGAAGAGGTAAGCATTGAGAAAGAAGCTAAAAAAACTGCTCCAAAGGCAGAAAAGCCAGCTACACCAAAAGTAAAAGCTACTTCAGCTGCAAAAGCGGCTCCGAAAAGCACACATACTAAAAAAGGATAATTCATTTTCGAATTAAAGATACAAGCCTTGTTAAGAATTTTCTTGACAAGGCTTTTTTGTTTATTGAATAAGAGAATCAAAAAATTAAATACCAAGACGATAAATCATAGTTGAAGGTTATTATAAAGGTTCAAACTCGTGCCATGTACCCCTTGATCCTTTACTATAAACTTTCAACTTCAAGGTTTGCAGTAGAGTGGAAATAACCCTTACATTTGTATAAGATTGAATTTGCAGCTACATATGAATACGAAACAAGAGAAACTAGAAGCATTCGGAAGATTATTGGATATTATGGATGATCTTCGTGAGAAATGTCCATGGGATCAAAAACAAACCTTACAATCCCTTCGTCATCTTACCCTTGAAGAGACCTATGAACTTTCTGATGCCATTTTACAGGATGATTTGCAGGAAATAAAAAAAGAATTGGGTGATGTTCTGCTTCACTTGGTTTTCTATTCTAAAATAGGTTCTGAAAAAGAAAGTTTTGATATCGCAGATGTGATTAATTCCCTTAATGAAAAGCTTATCTTCCGTCACCCTCATATCTATGGAGATACTGAAGTGAAAGATGAAGAAGAGGTAAAGCAGAACTGGGAAAAATTAAAGTTAAAGGAAGGAAACAAATCTATTTTAGGAGGTGTTCCGAAAAGCCTGCCAAGTTTGGTGAAAGCCTATAGAATCCAGGATAAGGTAAAAGGTATTGGTTTTGAATTTCATGACGCGGAGGATGCCTGGAAAAAAGTAGATGAAGAGATTCAGGAATTCCATGCTGAAACAGACCTGGATAAAAAAGAGCAAGAGCTGGGAGATGTATTTTTCTCATTGATTAACTATGCAAGAATCTCAGGAATTAATCCGGATTCTGCTTTAGAAAGAACCAATCTGAAATTTATTTCAAGATTTCAAAAGATGGAAAATCTTGCTGGTGAGCAGAATTTAAATCTTGCTGATATGTCTCTGGAAGAAATGGATGTTCTTTGGGAAAAGGCAAAACAATTATCATAATATCTCAATTGGAACAATTAATGTTTCTTATTTTCAGGTTAAATTAAAAAAACAACACAATGCTAAGACTTCTTATGTTACCCACCTTATTTCTATTGAGCTGTAATCCTAAGGCTCAGAATCCACCGGTGAAAGGTGATGATTTAAATCCTCAATTTTCTTTACCTAAAAAGTTAAAGGAAGTTTCTGGTATCACTTTGTCGAATGATAAAAAGACCATTTGGGTGATAGAGGACAGGGGGAATAAAAATGCAGTATATGGTTTAAGCGATAAAGGAGAAATGCTTGCCAAGGTACCGGTAGAAAATGCTGAGAATACGGATTGGGAAGATATTATATCAGATTCGCAGGGAAATATTTATATCGGAGATTTTGGAAATAATGATAATGACAGACGTGATCTAGCCATTTTAAAAACAGATCTGAAAGACGCTGCTCAAAAAACAACAAAGGTGGTTCAGACGACAAAGTTTCATTACGAGGGGCAAACAGAATTTCCACCAAAAAAATCAAATCTATTGTATGACTGTGAAGCATTTGTAGAAATGGATGGTAACTTCTATCTTTTTACAAAGAACAGAAGTAAAGGTTTTGATGGAACGTTCCTTGTGTTTAAAGTCCCAAATAAAGAAGGTGATTTTGAAGCTAAACTGATCGGGAAATTAAAACTCCAGGGAGGGTATAATGATGCAGCTATTACATCAGCTACTATTAATACTACCAAAGATAAGATTGTATTACTAACCCATAAAAATGTTCATGTTCTTACAGGATTTACATCTGATGATTTCAATACTGCTAAGATTCAAAAGATTCCTCTAAACCATAATTCTCAGAAAGAAGCTATCGTTTTTCAAAATGATAAAACCTTAATGATTGCAGATGAAAAAGGCAAAAATGAGGGGGGAAATGTCTATCAGTTTTCTATTAGACTATAAATTCTTATATTTGCCGCCATTACTAAGTAAGTAACCATGAAAAAAATATTTTACGTACTATTGGGAATATGCTTGCTTTCTTGCAGCAGTAGCAATGATGATATTGTAGAAGAGACACAAGATGTGTATACTGATAAGGTTTATAGGTCCCATCTTAGTGGAATATTTGTTACAGATCCTGTTACAGATCCCAGCTATTATCAATTTACTTATACAAACGGAAGTCTTACGGAGGTTTCCAATAAATTTCCACCCTCACCAGAATTTCCAAATTCAGTTTATCCCACAACCACTTTGTTTTATGAGAATAATCAAATCAAGGTATTAACGACTTCGATTGGTGATTCCAGATACACACTCTATACTATGGATGGTAAAAAACCTGTGAAATCTGAACAGTACACAATGGCCATTAACCAGCAATACTATCTTAATAATACAGCTTATTATACTTATGAAAAGGATAAGACAATAATTTACAGAGAATATAATGCAACTGATAACACAATGGTTTCAACTTATTCCTTTGATAGTAAGCATAATCTTATTAAAAGTGAGGAGGTGTCTAAATCTAAATATTCAGGAGAGTTTGTAAATATCATTGTTTATTCAGATTTTGATAATTCCAAAAATCCATATAAAAACTTATGGTTGCTTGGTGGTGTTGCATATATTAAAAGTTTATCGTCCAATAATTTCAGAAAAATGGAACATACGTATGGATATATAAATTCCGGTGTTTTTGAACCTGACTTTACGATGTCTTATACTTATAATAATTACAAATATGATTCAAACGGTCAACTTCTATTGTATTATCCGTTATAAGATCTATATATCGACTAATAAAAAAGTTTTCTAAAATCATTATTACTTTATGATATAGCTGTAAATATCCATCACATAGAATCTAGGGTGGTTATTTATCTATTTCATTTATCCTTTATTATCTTACTAATTGATTATGAAAAAAATATTTTGCATTTTATTAGGAATTAGCTTGCTTTCATGCAGTGGTAGTAACGATGACATTACAAATACTGCAGAGGAAGTTCAAGAAGCCAATTCGCAACCTGACAAAGGGTACGCCTTTTATGTTGACTCCCCCTTTACTCCTATTGGTCCTGATAACTACTATAAGTTTACTTATAATAATGGTAATTTGACAAGAATTTCCGGAAAGAATGGAACTGTTGCGGGAACTTTCGTTGATACCTATACAGCTCTATCCTACCAAGGGAATCAGGTAACGGTTGAATACTCATGGGCTTCCAGTTTGAATACTGATCATATCAATTATACAATGAAAGATGGCAGACCCATAGAGGCGGAATATCGTAGAATAGAAAATAATATGCCCTATTATACTCTATATCAAAGAAAATTTTTTACCTATGAGAATAATACAATAAAAGTATCTATTTGGAGAAAGGGAGTAGTGGAAGAAGAGGAAGCTGTTGTAACTTATTCTTTTAATAATAATCAAAACCTGGCTAAAAGTGAAAAGTTAGAAAAAAGGAAAGGGAAACCTGTCTTTATGACTACTACAATCTATTCAGATTTTGATAAAGCTAAAAATCCATTTAAAAAATTTGGGTTGGTCAATGATATATTATATGAGAAAAGTTTATCAGTTAATAATTTCAGAAAATCCGAATCAACCCAAACTATTTTCATGGAAACAACTAATCCTACTTATACATCAACAGGTGTGAATTTTTACAAATATGACTCAAAAGGACAAGTACTATTGTACTATCCTCTATAAAAAATAAAAGCTTGGCAGGAATAATTGTTGAGCTTTTTTAATTAGACAATTTATTTATAAGAATTTGAGTTCAGTTATGTACTTCCTGTGTATGTCTTCAAAAGAAAATGGACTTTCTCTTAGGGAGTGTTTGTTAGTTTAAAGTTATAATAAAAGTTGATTT
>NZ_JAWRWZ010000726.1:0-243 GCF_046535285.1 Chryseobacterium sp. SIMBA_028
TCTTCGCCGCGAAGCATCGCAAGCCGATGCGCGGCGCATCGTCGTGGTGATGACGCCGATCGGCCAGCGGCTGCTGTCGGAAATCCGGGCGCAGAAGCTGTCGTTGATCACAGAAATCCTCGACGGCTGGAGCGAGACGGACGTCGATGCCTTCGCAGCACTCTATGAGCGCTTTATCGAAGGTTATGAAAAAGCCTTCGAACGGCGCGATAAGGGCACGCCCGGTTAAGCCCCGCCCCTTTC
>NZ_JAWRWZ010000727.1:0-243 GCF_046535285.1 Chryseobacterium sp. SIMBA_028
GCTGTGGGCGGCACCGTAGCCACCCAGTCCAGTCCATAGACCACCACGAAGATGATCATGCTTGGCTGCACCGATGAACTGAGCAGCAGGGGCAGCACCAGCAGGCCAATGCCTCGGAACTGGTAGTAGAAGGCCAACAGGATTTTCGGGTTGAAGCGATCGGTCAGCCAACCCGATGCGATGGTTCCCACAACGTCGAAGACTCCGACGACGGCGAGCAAGCCCGGCGCGGTGGTTTCGGGC
>NZ_JAWRWZ010000728.1:0-243 GCF_046535285.1 Chryseobacterium sp. SIMBA_028
ATCGCGAGCACGTCGCGCCGGATGATATCTTGGGGCGTCGTCACGGTGTCAAGCCGGCCTGCTTCGCGCCGGCGTCAAATGGTCTCGGCCCGGCGGCGGCTGCCGCCCTGCGCGCAGGTCTCCTCGTCGGCCGCGGCCGGTGCGTCGGCGCCGGCCGCGGCGCGGGTCATCCCTTCATCCGGAGCGCGGCGCTGCGCGCGTGCGCCTGCAGCCCTTCCCCGTACGCGAGCTCGGATGCGATTT
>NZ_JAWRWZ010000729.1:0-242 GCF_046535285.1 Chryseobacterium sp. SIMBA_028
GGTGTCCCGGCTGAAGCCCTATCGTTCCAAGGCTTCTTTGCGTGAAAACAAAATTAATCAAACTAATGACCATTACGATAGCCGCCAGACCGAAAGCTACATTCCATCGCATACTTTCCGGGATGGTATTGCCCAGTATTTCTCCTTTACCTATGGCAATACAAAGGTATCCACCCAGTAAAGCACCAAGATTAATCCCGGCATAAAAAAGGGAAAATCCGGCATCAGCTCTTGAATCATTG
>NZ_JAWRWZ010000730.1:0-242 GCF_046535285.1 Chryseobacterium sp. SIMBA_028
GTCCGGAGTGAGGCCAATGGAAGGGTAGGCAAACACAAAACTTGTACCCTCCGCTGCGATTATTACGTCGGCGGCCAGCATGATGCCAAGCCCGCCACCGGCGACGGCTCCATGAACGGCCGCTACCACGGGCTTCTGCAGAGATTCGAGTGCCTGTACACCCCGATCAACAGTAGCCGCCAACTTAGAGAGGAATCCGCCTTTGTCTGGGGATTCTGCGAACGCAGAAATGTCTCCACCAG
>NZ_JAWRWZ010000731.1:0-242 GCF_046535285.1 Chryseobacterium sp. SIMBA_028
GCCGAAGATCTTTTCATAGAAATCGAAGGCCTGCTGCCAGTCGCCGGACATCAGTTCATGCCAGCCGACATGGCCTGGCGTCCCCATTTCCGGCTCCCAGCCATCATCGTTTTCCATCGGCAGCGGCGTCATGATGCAGAGCACGGCGCCGCTCGGATCGGCGACGACGGCGAAGCGGCCGACGGTCGGGATATCCTCGGGCGGGCGGCGGACGCTGCCGCCATTGGCGGCAAAGTCGCGGG
>NZ_JAWRWZ010000732.1:0-242 GCF_046535285.1 Chryseobacterium sp. SIMBA_028
TGAGGCAAGGACCACGGTCGCAGCAGCAGCCACCAGCGCACAGAGCCCTTGATAATCGAACCCCGGGTGGGCTCCGGCGAGCCCCGAGAGCCACCGGCGCCAGATAAACAGGTCCACCACCACCAGCGAGATCAGCGTCCGCCGCCACGCCAAGGTGGTGCGTTCAGGTTGAAGCCCTGGATCCCGGAGGTCCATCTTCACCGGGCCATGAGGCTCAAGACGGCGAAACCAATAGCAGCCAC
>NZ_JAWRWZ010000733.1:0-242 GCF_046535285.1 Chryseobacterium sp. SIMBA_028
GTATTATACAGATACTTTTGTGCATGATTACAATTCATCTACGCCAAATGCTGCAGCAATCAATAAAACCACTGCACTTCAAAAGATAGCAGATGAATTAAAAATTTCAGAAGTCGCTAATTTCTCAATCCTTGGATTTCTGGAAAAAAATGGAAAGAGAGCTAGCTCAGCGAATCAAAGGTTAGTCTATGCCAATGACGGGAATGGGAATTTACGTCTCGCTTACGAATATATTTTACAAG
>NZ_JAWRWZ010000734.1:0-242 GCF_046535285.1 Chryseobacterium sp. SIMBA_028
GACATGAAAAACGGAATCACTGAACCGCGCGAGCCCATCACATTGCCGTATCGTACTACTGAAAAGCGGGTCTCATGGCCGCCTGCGTAGGAATTGCCTGAAACGAACAGCTTATCGGATGTCAGCTTGGTAGCACCGTATAGGTTGATCGGGCTGCTAGCCTTATCAGTAGACAGTGCGACGACCTTTTTTACGCCTTTGTCAATGCACGCATCAATCAAGTTCATTGCGCCTTGAACATT
>NZ_JAWRWZ010000735.1:0-242 GCF_046535285.1 Chryseobacterium sp. SIMBA_028
GCGGCAACCTCGCCCTTGAAATCCCGGATGGGAGCGGCGAGGGAATACAGGCCGGGTTCGGCTTCCTCGTCAACTATGGAGTAGCCACGGGCGCGGGAGGTCCTGAGGCGGTCCAGGAAGTCATCCACGGAGCGGGGGGTGTTGGGTCCATGCTTCAGGAACTCCACGGATTCGAAGACTTTGCGGACCTCGTGGTCGGGCGTATCCCATAGCAGGGCCTGGCCGGCGTCGCTGCAGTAGGC
>NZ_JAWRWZ010000736.1:0-242 GCF_046535285.1 Chryseobacterium sp. SIMBA_028
TGGTGGCCAAACGAGGCAGCTCTGGGTCCTGATCGTGCTTAACGGCGTCATTGGCTTCCTGGTGCCGGGCATTGCATGGCAAGCCCACCTTGGCGGCCTGATTACCGGTGCGATCGCTGCAGCCGCGATTACATACGCGCCCCGCGGTAAGAGCCAAGCCCTGATTCAGGCGGCCAGCCTGGTGCTGGTTCTCGGCGTCCTGGCTGCTATCACGTGGTTCCACGTCTCTGCTTCCTAGCTTG
>NZ_JAWRWZ010000737.1:0-242 GCF_046535285.1 Chryseobacterium sp. SIMBA_028
CCGGAAGAATCAGATATAGAATTAACCAGTTTTCACCGTTATCCTTTACACGCACAACAACCCAGAATCGTTCCAGGAGGAGGCTTACAAAGATTGGTTACCAGCAAAGAATTTCCTATCAGCAGTACCATGTCGGGTTCAATTATAGAATTACAGCCGGGCGCTTTAAGAGAAATGCACTGGCATCCTAACGCTGACGAATGGCAATATTATATTTCCGGTCAGGCACAGATGTCGGTTTT
>NZ_JAWRWZ010000738.1:0-242 GCF_046535285.1 Chryseobacterium sp. SIMBA_028
CAAGAGCATTCCGAAATGGGCTGAGAAAAAAGGTACGAAAGTAACCAATCATTACCTGGGACAGCTGATCAGGATGCAGGAAGAAATCGGGACCGGCGGCGGCGGTTTCAGATTTATTTATGGAGCCTTCCTACAGGAAGCTGCCGATATTCTGAAAAACGATCAATTAAGAGAATTATCCAAGGAGATTACCGCTATCGGAGATCTTTGGAGGGATTTTGCAGTAGATATCGCCCGTGTTT
>NZ_JAWRWZ010000739.1:0-241 GCF_046535285.1 Chryseobacterium sp. SIMBA_028
TCGACGATCGCTATCTTGAATGTCTCGCGGCTGCAAGCAAATCCCTTTGCAAGCTTGGACTGAGTGACGATAACTCATGCAAATTGTTTCAAATCGCCGCATTCTTGAAATCGAGTGACGTTGCTGGCATCAGCGAATGAGACGCCGCCGTGCGCACAAGCAATTGCATGCCTATGCCTAATGGCGAACGTTAAGGCGAGTCGGAAATATTGCGCGTAAATGATGTCCTAATAGGACTGTC
>NZ_JAWRWZ010000740.1:0-241 GCF_046535285.1 Chryseobacterium sp. SIMBA_028
GCCTGCCAGCGTGAAATAGACCGTGAAGCCCACGTAGGCGGCCACGGCAACGGCATCGAAGGCATTGAATTTGTACAGATGCGCCTTGGTTGGCCGCGCGTTGGTCGAAATGGTGCCCATAGGACCAGCGTAGCTTTGCTTGGCAGCCCCACGCATGGCCCTTCTGTTGCCTGCGTCACGGACCATCCCTAGCCGTCCCGTAAGATAGACGCGTTGCGCGAACGTTCGGTGTTCCGCTGCT
>NZ_JAWRWZ010000741.1:0-241 GCF_046535285.1 Chryseobacterium sp. SIMBA_028
CACCCGTGGGCGCCCGGCAACGACCCCTTGATGGCTAGGTTAGCGGTAACCATCCAAGTTCATCTTATGCAATCTGCAGCCACATAAAACTTGGCCGTTTGTGCGAGCGGCACATCCTTCCAGCCAGCAGCATCGCTGAAAAGGAGAAGCTACTCCCGCCAATGCTTCTTCACCCACGGCGTAGGGCGTATGAAGTGCCGGAGGTGGGAGAACACACTCTCGCCGCCGCGAGACGTCCTGT
>NZ_JAWRWZ010000742.1:0-241 GCF_046535285.1 Chryseobacterium sp. SIMBA_028
TTTAATTCTCGCCGTCCATTCAATTCCACTAATATCAATTAATTTCAACGTATGAATCTCATCTTTTTGAGCAAAAATCTCATCAATTTTAATGGTTAAATCAGCTTTTGCTCCAAGCGGAATAATCAAACTATATTTACCATTTTTCACTTTTGCTACATAATGATTGTTAATATTTTCTTTTGAAAACTTTGAAAGTTCGGTTTGATCTAATGTTTTTAAAATATCTCCTTTTTCATTT
>NZ_JAWRWZ010000743.1:0-241 GCF_046535285.1 Chryseobacterium sp. SIMBA_028
TCTCGCCGGTCAGCTCCGGCAGGGGCGCCTTGAAATAGCCACCGGCCATCGAGCTCTGCAGGGCGGCGGCGGGAATGGTGTTTTCCCTGATCGCGCCATCGCTGTTGATAGCGAGCAGATGCACGGCCTCGAGCGCGCTGCGCCTGGAGAGGAAATAGCGGGGGAGTGTCTCGCCGGGGGCAATGTCGAAGCGCAGCAGCACACGCTCGGCATCGAGGGAGTATTCCTTGGCGCCGCAGGA
>NZ_JAWRWZ010000744.1:0-241 GCF_046535285.1 Chryseobacterium sp. SIMBA_028
GGTCTGGATTTCACTTTGAAGCCATTCAAATGAGATGGGGCGATCTGAAATAACGCCCCCGTATCCGATCATATTGCCGGATAATACGCCCTTCTGTTCAAAAAGCGGAAGATAGATGACTTGTCCTCCGTCCGTTGTCAGTCTGACAGGGTGAAATGACGTGCCGGGAAGCTCTTCCATGAGGATTCCCCAATCATAGCTTTGAAACAATCCCGCCTGATACATGTCAGCGGCCCGATCC
>NZ_JAWRWZ010000745.1:0-241 GCF_046535285.1 Chryseobacterium sp. SIMBA_028
CTCAAGTCTTTGGAGTTTGAGCAATACAAATACAGCTAATATTGCTTATCCGTCATCATATTATGTGGAAGACGGATCGTATCTGCGAATTGCTCAGTTAACAGTTGGTTATAGCTTAAATAAAGAATTTTTACAACGTATCGCAGTAACTAATGCACGTATTTATGTTACAGTAAACAATTTAGCAACAATTACCGGTTACTCTGGTTATGATCCTGAAGTTGCGGCAGCATCTGGAGTT
>NZ_JAWRWZ010000746.1:0-241 GCF_046535285.1 Chryseobacterium sp. SIMBA_028
GCGCTGGAAGGCTTCGATGGTCGCGGGCCAGTCGGCGGAGCGGGCGCGATTGAACACGATGCCCAACGTGCGGCTCAGGTAATCCAGATACTCGGCCGCGATGCCGGCAGGATGACCGGATTCGTCCACATAGCTAAAAGGCGGCCAGCCGTTGTCGAACCCCACCTGCAACGGCGGCAGCGAACGCAGCCAGGCCTGTTCCTGCGATGTCAGCACAAGGCGCCGCGCAGCGGAGGCCGCT
>NZ_JAWRWZ010000747.1:0-241 GCF_046535285.1 Chryseobacterium sp. SIMBA_028
GAAGTTATCGATGATGAAATGATTGAGAATCTTCCTAATTTTAAGAAAAGAATGAAATGGGTTCTTGAAAATAAACCGGAACTGGCTTCTCTCGTTTCGAGATGGGAAGTAAAGGGGCAGGATTCTAAACATTTATTGTCTTTACTGCGTGGTCATCGTTTGAAAAGATTGTTGAGCAGAATGTTGAATCCAAATGAGTTCCTAAGCGATTACGGAATTCGAGCGTTATCCAAAGAATATG
>NZ_JAWRWZ010000748.1:0-241 GCF_046535285.1 Chryseobacterium sp. SIMBA_028
GTTGACATTGCTGCTCTCCACTGACTCGGTGCCGTCGCCGGCGGCGTCGTACACGCGTACGTTCATCTGGGCGAATTCGGAACTTGGGGGGCCGGTGATCGTTCCGCTGATCGTTGCCTCCCCAGCCATGGTCGCGTCGACGGTCACCGATTGGCCCGTCGTCACTGTGACCGGGCTTGCGAGGTTTTTGTCGAGGAGCCCTGGTCCCCAGATGGCTATCTGGTACGACCCTGACGCCAAG
>NZ_JAWRWZ010000749.1:0-241 GCF_046535285.1 Chryseobacterium sp. SIMBA_028
GAGAGGCACTGATCTTTTTTGTGTTCAGTCACTTCATGGGTAGAAAGTGGTGTACTGTTATATGCGGAAATCCGGAATTCTCCACTCTCTATCTCATAATCATATTTTGATACACTTACGTAAAGGGTTACTCCCGGAGTTTGTCCCGTTACCCATTACCTATAAAGACTCATGAATATAAATACCAAACTTAGAAATAATGGAAGATAAGTTGAAGGGAACACGGATGAAAACCAGAGAT
>NZ_JAWRWZ010000750.1:0-241 GCF_046535285.1 Chryseobacterium sp. SIMBA_028
CGATCGACGGTGACGGATTCCAGGTAATCCAGGTCCAACACTGCTGCGGTTCCCGGGCCCTCCGGGACCTTGATGGTCCCGGACTCGATATGAAAATCCTGGCCGATGTCGCTGTTGTAATAGCGTTTGGTGGCCGAGATGTCTGACGGAAGGGTGAAACCTGGCAGCGAAGCGAGCTGCAGGTTCGCTGCCCGGCCGATCGCGGTCTCCAGCACACCGCCGCACCATACCGGGATTCCCT
>NZ_JAWRWZ010000751.1:0-241 GCF_046535285.1 Chryseobacterium sp. SIMBA_028
CTGACTGATTTCGGGGTTGAAGATTTCAAGGTTAATTTAAAAAAATAGTGTATTTTTCATTCATGATTATTTATAAAGAAGAAATTCAGAAAAAAAAGAAAAAGCTGGACGATTGTAAGGCTTTCCTGAAAAAAGAGTTCATCGTAATAGATAAAATTATCGATGACTTATTGGAGTACCTCCTAACCTGGTATCTGATGCCTGAGATCCGAACCCGTCCCGTAGTGATCAATCTATGGGG
>NZ_JAWRWZ010000752.1:0-241 GCF_046535285.1 Chryseobacterium sp. SIMBA_028
GGAAAAGCCAAAGACGCGACCCACCAGTGCCGGGATCCATAACGACGCCGGCGGCTTGTCCACGGTAATGGCATTGCCGGCGTCGAGCGAACCGAAAAGCAACGCAGTCCAGCTTTTGGTACCGGCTTGTACGGCTGCGGCGTAGAACGAGTTGCCGTAACCGCTGGCGGCGAGGTTCCACAGGTACAGGAACGCGGTGGCTACGAGCAGGCCTGCGGCGGACGGCCGGACCCAACGGGGC
>NZ_JAWRWZ010000753.1:0-241 GCF_046535285.1 Chryseobacterium sp. SIMBA_028
TAATTTTTTGATTTCAACAGCCTCGAAACTATAATCTCCATCTATAGATTCCGCTTTTATCACTAAACCCGGAAGGCCGGAGAAAATATAAGGCCCATCATTGATTGGGATATCAGCGGTATATAAAAGATGCCACTTTCTCTGTCCAAAGTCGGTGAAGGCTTCATTGGTAGTATACTCCTTAAAGGGACCATACTTTTTAAGGTCATAATATTTTGGATTTTTTTCTTTGTACCAATAC
>NZ_JAWRWZ010000754.1:0-241 GCF_046535285.1 Chryseobacterium sp. SIMBA_028
GGGGCACATCGCCGGGCGCCCAAAGCAAGTATTCTCTCGACCCTTGTCGGGCCGTCGGCGTCTCAATGCTCATGCTCTAAGCTCCCCAGAAAACATGACCTACCAATTGACTCCGAGCCATGACGCCGCTGCAACGTGCATCGCCATTGCTGTTTATGCCGTCTTCGATCGCCATGGCGGAGTAGCCACCGGGAGCTGCTTCAGAAAGCCACCTCATTCGCCCCCTTCAAGGCGAGCATGC
>NZ_JAWRWZ010000755.1:0-240 GCF_046535285.1 Chryseobacterium sp. SIMBA_028
CCTCACGACGGCAAGCCCGGCATGGGCGTCGCCGACGCCATCACACACGGCGCACGCCAGCGTCTGCGGCCCATTCTCATGACCGCCCTGGCAACGGTTTTCGCCTTGACTCCCATGGCGCTTGGCCTTACCGGTGGTGGGGGCTTCATTTCCCAGCCTTTGGCCATCGTCGTGATCGGTGGGCTGGTATCGTCCACCGCCCTGACGCTGGTTCTGGTTCCTGTCCTCTACAAGCTGGTG
>NZ_JAWRWZ010000756.1:0-240 GCF_046535285.1 Chryseobacterium sp. SIMBA_028
GATCCTGACGCAGTTACAATAAAGTCATCTTTTAACTGTGCCGCAGTGGGAGTTCCTGTGGTCGCATTATTTTTGGCACCATCTATATTGAAAATTCCTTGTGGATTTTGGGTATTAATCCCCACCTGCCCGAAAGCTAACGAACCGATTGCTAATGTAAAGATTGAATAAAATTTATTTCTCATTTTGTGTAATAATTTTATAAGAATGGAAAAGAGTTTTACAATTACTCATTTCCGG
>NZ_JAWRWZ010000757.1:0-240 GCF_046535285.1 Chryseobacterium sp. SIMBA_028
GTCCGGTTGGAATTTACACGGCATTCTTTTCAACCGTCTTCGGCTTTGCCATGATTTGGTACATCTGGTGGTTGGCGATCGTCGCGATCGTCGCAGCCTTCATCGGGTTTGTGGTCTTCGCCTGGCGTGACGTGCACGAGTTCGAAGTGCCGGCCGACGTTTTGGCGAAAGCGGAACGTGCGAGGCGTGCCGCCCGAGAGGCGCTTCTCCAGCGCCTTTTGCCGGAAGGAGAAGCAACAT
>NZ_JAWRWZ010000087.1:0-368 GCF_046535285.1 Chryseobacterium sp. SIMBA_028
CATCATCTCAAGATCATCAGAAGCTTCTCTGATGCCATCGAATAAAGGTATTACTTTTTCACAGTAGGTTTCTGCCTGCTTTTGGCTGTTGGACGTTGCTTTTGCAGCTTCTCTTGCTTTCATAAGATCCTCAACCCCTAATTTGATTTTAGAGATGTTTCCGGAAATCTGAGTAATTAAACTCATTTGTTCTTTCGCTAAAGTCTTGAATTCTTTTTCTCCGAAGATTTCTTTAAGACCTTTTACATTTTCAATTAATCTGTTTTGATAATTTAAAGCAGAAGGAATAATGTGGTTCCTTGCGATATCACTTAAAACTCTTGCTTCAATATCAATAACGGTAGAGTATTTCTCAAGTTTAATTTCAT
>NZ_JAWRWZ010000022.1:0-44828 GCF_046535285.1 Chryseobacterium sp. SIMBA_028
GAAATCAACTTTTATTATAACTTTAAACTAACAAACACTCCCTAAGAGAAAGTCCATTTTCTTTTGAAGACATACAAATTAATTTTCTTTATGTATTAAAAGCTTATACTTCATATACTAATTTAAATTATAAAGATTTTAGAGAGAATGTAAAGGAATTATTCAGAAACCATTTTGTTAAATATTTTCAGGATAATGAAGAAAATGGTTATACTTTCTATGAAATAAATGTAGATAATTTTGAAAGGTTTGTAAATGATAATTTCAGATTATTAAATGGAAAGTCTTATGTAACAAAAGACAATAAACTGATTGTTGCAAGACATAGACTTGATGATTCATTAAATGAATTATTAGGAAATAATGAACATTTTGTTTTTTCTTTTAAATCCTAGAAAGGTTTTTGCGATGACTTAGGTATTAAAGTAAAATCAAATAATTGACTTATGAAATTAAGATAATCTTAATTTCATAGTCCTTTACTGTCCAAAGAAATTCTTTCTATTTATGGATATAAATAATTCATCCATCTCCACCTCGGCAAATACACAAACACCACCGACAATATAACATTATTCTTTAAAGCAATATTCTGTCAACCTCTGTTCCCCGGATTTTAATAAAATACCCTGTTCAACAGCCCATTTCAGGTCTCTGCTTGCAGTGGGAGCAGAAATACTCCTAAAGTTCTGCATATAGTCTTTCCTGCTGAACTTATTTTGTTTTATTTTCTCTTTAAATAATAAAATTCTGTCTTCTGTATACAATGTTTTATTTTGAGATTGTAAAAGTTCCTGTAGAGATTCGAGAATAATACCGAGCATAAATTCTATAAAAGGGGTGGAATTTCCTTTTTTATCAGAATCGGATAATGTACGATAATATTCAGTTTGCTTTTGCTTGATGAGTGCTTCTATGGGCAGATATTCAAATACAGGATACTGCTGCATCAGAATTAAGGTCTGCCAGAGTCTGCCCATTCTTCCGTTACCGTCTGTAAAAGGATGTATAAATTCAAACTCATAGTGGAAGACACAGCTTTTAATTAAAATCAGGTCTTTGTCTTTTTTCAGATAAGCAAAGAGGTCTTTCATCAATCCTTTTACCGTGGTACCTCCCAGTGCTCTATGTTCTACTGTTGAACCTTTAATGATCCCCACATTAGTGGTTCTTAACTTACCAGGATGAGCAACCAGTCCTTTCATCAGAATGGAATGCGCTTTTTCTAAGTCTTTCAGGTGATAAGGATTGAGCTGATTGATTTCTTCATATACCTGTATCGCGTTCTGAACTTCAAGAATATCTTTTTGGGGAGCAATAACTCTTTTATTTTCCAACAAGGCGGTTATCTGCTCTTCAGTAATTGTATTTCCCTCAATTTCCAATGAAGACTGAATGGTTTTGATCCTGTTTTTTTTCCTTAATTCAGTGACGGGTTTATACAGATGGGAAGCATTTATTTCTCCTATTTTTTCAGAAATAGAAGCCACTAAAAATAAAATGTTGTCTGTAATGGTATAGGGAGGTTTCATATCTTTGATAGTATCATATGATACTATCAAAAATAGAAATTTATATTAACAATATGGGGTGTCAAAAAATAAATTATGTGTTTAAGTCCACAGCTACCGTTTGTGCTCGCTTACACATCCATCTCCTCAATCTCCACACTGGCAAATACACAAAAACCACAGACAATATCCCAGCCAATACACCCACTACCACAGCCATCGCCGTAGCATCCAGCTTATAATCCTTTGAGAAATTATACTGTCCTAAAAAAAGCATAGACAGCACGAGAGAACAGGTAATGATCCCATGCAGAATACTCAGCTTGGTCATTAGCTTTTTGATATTCAACTGTTCATCTACGGTAAATTCAATGGCGCCCTGACCTGCGGCATCAGTTACTCTTTTGATGATGTCTATGGTAAGGACAACAGGGAGAAACAGGGCCATAGGTAAGGTAAGGCGGGCTAAATTCTGTTCTCCTGAAAAGAAATGCGTGTATCCCAATTCCTTGAAGCTTGCATAGGCGATAATGAAATTGAAAAATACATTCGGGAGGACATAGTAGATCGTCCGCTTGATGAGAAAGCGTTTGAGGGTGGTTTTTTTGAGCTTTTTGGGCGGCTTCGGCTTAAATTTCAATTTCATAGGGAGGTGGTCAATAGCGCGATGGCTTTATCTTTAATTTTTGCAGCTTCTGTTTTGGGAAGAAAATCCTCGTTGGACAAAAATATAAAATCCATTTGTTGGTTGTACGTAGAGGTCACCAGGGTGTTTGAGTTCAGCCAAGGGAACGCTACCGTTGGGCTGAAGATGGTTTCAACGCTGAAGGTGTTGTAATTATTCGGGATATTGATTTTACCCATATTGGAGAGGGTCACATCGTGTCCGCCATTACTGGATTTCAGCATGGAGATCATACGGTCAACAATCGGATGCATTTGTTCGCCCATCCATAGAAGTTCTCTGGCTTCCATTTTTTCTATTTTCTGAACAAGATCGTTTTTAATCTGTCGGGCATTGTTGATCAAATCAGAACTTCCTTTTTTTAAGGAAAGATCAACCGTTGGAGCAAAGGCGAATAAATGATCCTGCTTAATTTCTGGGATGAAATGACGAACATCTACCGGACTGATGACCTTGCCCTTAGCGTCAGCACCTTTTACTTCCTTAAATGCCTGCATAAACGCGGCACAGAGTAAGGCATGTACGGAAACACCGTTGGCCTTACATTTCTCAGTGATTTGTGAGGTGGTTACGGGATCCAGTTTTCGGTGAAGAACATAGTCTTGTCCAAGGTTTCTCTTTTTGCTTTTTCGTTGTAGAAGAAAGAAAAATCGGGCAAATAGGAGGTATAGGTTGGCTTTGTATTTCTTGCTTTTCGCATTGAAATTCGGGGGTAGAAAATCATTGACTGAAGAGAACGCCTGATAAGGCTGCAGCTCAAAAGAGGGATCATCCAAAAGCTGGAGCAGTTCCTGCATCAGGGTGACACCCGTTGTTCCATCCGAGATGCAGTGAGGCATTACCCAAAAGATTTCAGAAACATTTTGTCCTTTCACCCAAACCACTCGGGCAAGAGGTTTCTTTTCGTCTTCAAACAGAACTTTCCATTCCTTTTGAGATTCCAGCAGCCAGTCCTGATCCGTTTTTCTTTCTACAATACGGAGTGGGATAGGAGCAATATCCTTTTCTTCTATAAAAAAGGGATATTTTTCAGTCCTGGTCTCTACAACCACTCTTAGTAACGGGTGCTTTTGCTGGATTTTTTCCAGAGCAGCCTTAAAGTTCTCCTCCGGAATTTCTCCTTTTATTTTAGCAGCAAATACACAGTTTACGGGGGTTTCAGGATCTACATACATGATCCTTTCCACCATCATTAGCTTTCTTTTGATCATGATACGGGGATATATTCCAGTTGTACTTTAATGATCTGCATTACCTCGTCCCGAATGGCCATGGCTTCGGTATAGGGCAGGTATCTTTCACTTCCTACAAAGGAAAAATCCATTTTTCCACGGTAGGTAGAAACCACCAGCGTGGTGGTATTGCCCAATGGCCCAATGACAGACGGGCTGAAAATGGTATCCACTGTAAATTCTTTATACTCATGAGGAATCTGAATGCGTCCCAGATTGGAAAACATGCAGTCGTTGGAGGATTTTCCGTTCTTTAAGAGCTTGGTGAAATTAGTCAAGGCATCATGTCCGGATTCCATCACCATCATGGTGATATAAGGATTGAGCTTGGAGGTTTTACGTTCTACAGAGGTTTGCATGGTACGCAGGTTTTCCAGAAAGCTCATCTTTTCGTTGGAAGAAACTACGATCATTAATCCAAAGGCGAAGATATGATCATTCTTGATTTGGCTCGCAAAACGTCTGATGTCTACCGGACAGGAAATCTTATTAAATGCCACTGAACCTTTTACCTTTTTAAATGCCTGAAGTAAGGCTGCACTTAGGAATGTGTTAACGGTAACTTCATTGGATTTGCAATAGGAAATCAATTGCTGGCTTACTTTTTCATCTACTTTCCAATGGATCAGATAATCGTCCTGACGATCAACTGCTTTCTTGCCTACAGGAATGTATTTGATGGCTGTAGCTGCCAATCGGCCAATAAATTTTGCTTTCAGTTTTTGTCTGCGGCTGTTTAAAATAGAGGGCGGAACTACATCCTGAATTCCCATGATGGGCTGTTCTGCCCCAATATCTGTGGACGGATTATCCAACACTTTTAAAAACTCATGGAGGAAAGCCATTGCAGAACCACCATCACATAAACAATGGTGGAACGCAAAAAGCATATCGGAAACGTCTTCCCCCTTGATCCATACAAACCGGATAAGGGGAAGCTTTTGATAATCAAATAGGGTATGCCATTCTCTTTTGGATTCTTCTATCCAATGGTCTTCTCCTTTTCGAACCACAATACGAATCGGGATAGAAAGGGATTTCTCCGGAACATCAAACCAGGGGATATTTTTCTCATCATGGTTGATAAGAGCTCTTAACCAGGGATGCTTGTTCTGGATTTGGGCCAAAGCCCGCTGGATATCCTTTAATGCAAAGGTACCTCTCAGTCTGAAAGGAATAACAGCATTGAATGATTCTGTGCCGTCACCCAGTAACATCCTTTCTCCAAATAACAATCTTCTTTTCATAGGCTATACGGAAGTTAAGGTGGAATGTTCCTGTACAAAGTTCTCCAACAATTCAACAGCTTTCTCATTACCTCCGGCAAGCGTGAATGTATTGCGGACTTCCTGAGCGGCGATTCTGTATTTAGGATTTTCCAATAATTCAAAAACGGTTTCACGAAGGGCGTCTACACGCAGCCTTTTGTATCGGATGCTGATTCCGCAGCCTGCCTGCTCAATTAATTTCGCAATATGAAAATGATCATAGGCAATAGGCGTGATCAACATCGGCAACCCATTACGGAATGTATCATTAACAGTATTGAAGCCCCCGTGACAGATTACCATATCCATTTGCTGCATCACCGCGGATTGAGGGACGAAGCTGTTCACGATAAAGTTGTCCGGCCATTCTTCAAAGATTTCAGGTGGAGTAGCGGCGATCACAGTAACCGGCTGGTCAGCAAACGCAGCAATGATCTTTTCGAAGAACGCTTTTCTGATGTCTACCAATAATGTTCCCAGGGATACAAAGATCTTTGGAGTGGTAGAAGCGTTCAGTTTATCCCAATCAAATGGTGCATCGTTTGGACGTCCTTTCACCGGACCTACAAACTTCATATGAGAAGGAACGGTTTCAAATCCGGCAAAGGCTTGTGAGGTAAACACCATATTCAGTTTATGAGAATGAATGTAAATCCCTTCTTCATGGATGCCTACTTCTTTTTGCAGGTCCTTGATGAGGTTTTGCTGCCATTCCCAGATTTTAGGGGCACTTTTTTCGGTATCTCCCATTACGTCCGGTGGAACGGGAGTTGTGGTTACACAAGGAATATTGTGTTTGTGGGCAAATAAGGCACCTCCAAAGGTGATACAGTCGTTCACTATTACATCAGGCATCCAGCTTTCTGTCAGTCTGGTTAATCCCGGCATCATCATTTTTGCGAATGGAACATAGGTTTCTTCCAATGCCAGTTTCATCACTTCAGGTCCGGAACATGCCGGTCCGTCATCCTGTCTTTTTAAAATACGGGCGATCTCTTCCTGATACGGAACAAGATCTTCTTCAGGATAGAAATAAGAACCGCCCTCAGGGATATGTTTGCTGTCTAAAGGGGTAATTCCGAACCATTTTACTTCGTGGCCACGAGCGATTAGGCTGGCTCCAACACTTAATGTAGGACTCACATGTCCGAAGAATGGAGGGATAACGAATAAAAACTTGGATGGTTTTTCAGGTTTTGAAGCCTTTGAGATAGCCTGCTCCAATAAATTGGCTGCAGTGGCTGCCCCTCCCGCTTCTACAAAAGACTGTCCCACTTTTTGAGCCGCCTCACGGTAACTCGGATTGTTCAAAATCTGTTGTACAGCTTCCCTCAAATGGTTGGCTTTAAATCGGTTGAAATTAAGACGTTCACCTGCTTCTGTACGCACTACACGTCCTGCAACATGTGACTGGTCGTACGCAATAGGAATCACCACCAAAGGAATACCATTGGATAATGTTTCGGAAACGGTATTGTGACCGCCATGGCAAACCACCCCATCAAGATGAGGTAAGAGATCCAATTGGGGAACCTGCTGATATACCATAAAGTTATCCGGCCACTGATCAAAAAGTTGTGGATCTGAAACCACGACAACCGTTAAATCTTCATCCTTAAATGCATCCACTACCTTTTGGAAGAATGCTTTTTTATGGTCATGATCGAAAGTGGTTCCGATGCTTACCAGAATCTTTTTATGGGGGGTACTTTTTAACCGGTCCCAATCAAATTCACAAGAGATACGGCGCTCTGTAAGAACGGGACCTGTAAATTGATATTGAGAGGGTAGATCCTCCATTTCACCAAAGAAATAGGTGGAGGTTAAAACAAGGGTTAAAAGGTCTGAAGTAGCCAGAGAACGTTTTTCATTCACTCCCAGCTCTTCCTGTAATGCAACGATTTGATTTACTTCCCATTCGTGTACCTTAGGCAGCTCATTCATGATTTTAATGGCAGCCGGAGCGGTAACGGAAGTGGCGTAAGGAATTCCCAACGCTTTTGCGGCAACTGGAGCCGCAAATAACTGGTGATCCCCAATAATCAAATCGGGTTGGTATGTTTTTAATAACGCAACAATCCCCTTATAGCAATGTCTGTTCAGCGGGATAAGAACCTCTTCGTAAAGGAACTTAACGCTGTCTATTCCGTACACTACTTTTTTGGATATAATATCAAGATATTGTTCGCTTTCTTTCTTTTCTTCGTCGGTCTGATCGTATTGAATCAGTAATAATTCTCCTCCCGCAGGCAGCTTAGCGCCCAAAGTGGGGTCAAGGCTGATCCAGGCTACTTCATGTCCTCTTTCCAACAGAGTAGCACCGATGCTTAGGGTAGGGTTGACATGTCCTGTCAATGGTGGAACTATAAATGCAAATTTAGCCATGGTTCTTTGTTAAGATATTAGATAAAAAATGAGCGATCATTTCCGCTATCAGGCTAGGTTCCTGAATCGGAATATTGTGATCGCCGGGAATTAATTCAAGGTCGGACGAACCGATTTGAGACTGCAGCCATTCTCCTGTAGGTCTGCAGTTGGACTCAGCACCGTAAAGCAATAATGTGGAAGCTTTTAATTCATTAAAATCAGCTTCACCAAGGAAATGTTTTTCCTTAATCATATCTGCCTTGATGCTGGTTTGATTAAATAGAAACTCATACATACGATGGTTCTTTTCCATTTGTCTTTTGCCCATCTGGACTTTGGTAGTATCTGTAAAATTAGCCACATAATGCTCAAGGAATTCCTTGCTGTATTCATCAATGATGTTACGGGCTTTTTCGTCCTGAGGATCCGGAGCTTCCATCACCACCAGTTGACTGACACGGTCAGGATATTGTAATGCCGTTTTTAACGCAATTAAACCTCCAAAACTATAGCCTACAAGATGTACCTTTTGCAGGTGCAGGTGATCCATTAAACCTATCAGATCGGATGACATATTTTCGAGATCATATCCATCCGTGAAACGCTCACTCATACCGTGACTTTTCAGATCGTACATGACCACGTGGAAATGCTGCGCCAGAATGGGGGCAATATTAAAATAATAAATGGACAGGTTACTGAACATACCGTGGATGAGTACCACGGTTTGTTCGGCTCCTTTGTTGAGTTCCTGTATATGAACTTGTCTGTTATTGACCGTGATTATTGGCATTCGTAGATATAATTGATGATCATACTAAGGTCAAGATTAATCAGTTGGTCAAGATCCATAGAAGATAACCAACCTGTAAAATCGATCTGATCGCCAAAATGCGCCTTGATCTTTTCTGAGAAAGAGACAATCTCGATGCTGTCCATTTCAAGATCCTTGGTGAATGAACTTTCAGGAGTAATGTCCATCTCTTCTACAAATTCAGCACCTATCACTTCAGTAATAAAACCTTTTAATAAAGTAAAAAGTTCTTCGTGGTTCATTTTTAATGTTGCGTTTACAGTGTCCATCCGATAATATAATTTTTATGTTTAATAGTTTTGATTTCAATGTTGTTGATCCACAAGTGATCGTCTTTTATCAATTCGACTTCAAAGGCTTTAGGATTTCCTTTGAGCCCTGTTCCGAGAAACTTTCCGTAGGCTTCCTTGGCTACCCAGAAACGGGTGGTCCATTCTGCCTGATCTCTGTCTTTTAATAAGGCTAGTTCTTTGTCGGTAAATACCATGTCGTAGAATCCTGAGCTGCGTTCTTCCATGAGTTCCATATCGATTCCTACAGACTTTCCGTATCTCGCGATCCCCACGGCTTCTTTTCCTTTGTGAGCTAAAGAAATATGAATATCCTCTGTAAAATCACTGATGAGGTAAGGTTTCCCCACTTCATCGGAACGGATTTCAAAGGTGATTGGGAAGCAGGCATGATTTTTTTCCTGACGAAGAAGATTTCTTACGGCATCTTTCACGGCCACACGGCTTACCATCCAGTTTTTCTTTTTGTTGGGTAACAATTGCTGATGCTGCTGTTTTTCCGTCTGGTTGAAATATCTTTTCAGGATAAAATCCCATGAAGCGACTCTGGTATAGGCCTGATGGAAGAAAAATACTTCCGGAGCAATCTCTTCAGAAAGACGGTTGTGCAATGGCGACATGGAAACATTCCATAAAGCGGCATCAATCTCCAGTCTTCTGTTCTGCCAGCCGGTAATGGCACACCAAACTTTTCCGTCTCTTTTCAGGATGATATCTGCGATGGCAAACTCATCATTAAGCTCAGTAAGCATACAGGTACATTCAAAAATGCCTTCCTGATCATGCATGTCTCCGAAGAATTCAATGTCCTTGATCTTCACAGGGAATGCGATGCGGTCTTTCACCAAAGTAAGCTGAAGCCAAAGCCCGAATAGTTGTCCTGCATTATCAAGCAAAGAACCTTTGCCACCGTTTCCTTTTATTTTTCCGATGATTCCTTTGTCTCCAACGGCTGAAACTTCGGTAATTCCCTGGTACTTGTCTCCATGGAACATGTGCATGTCATAGATTTCTTCAGGGGTTCTTTCAATGGGTAAAAGATTACCGATGGAAAGGTTGAAAGATGGTGTAGGAACAGCTGAAGATTTCAATACAACTTCTGCATTCACAAAGTTTTCAATATCCAAATAGGCGTGGTTTGAGGAACGCCATTCTCCTTTTACCGTTTTTTCAAAAGGCTTGGCCACGTTCATCCATTGGAATACGCTTACGTTCATGATTTTATGAACCCATGTACCCGGAATTTCTGCTTCTGCAATTTCTGCAAGCTGCTCAAAGATCATGGTCATCGGAATTACCGGTTCCATATCTGCTACATGTTCCCATCCTTTAGGCTGTCTTAATAAGCTGTGATCGATAAGGTAAGGGTGACTTTCCAGGGTCACATACATCTCTTTAGAGAAAGTAGTGCTTCTCGGTGCTTTTGGAACAGCTTGTGTTGCATGAGAATGAGCGGGACGTTGGATGGTGATTTCCGGACGGTTTTGGAATAAAGTGAGAACTTCTTCCTGCATACGGATCATGTCTGCAACATTGTCCTGAAATGCCTGTACCAGCGGATGACCGCTTTTTGTGGCAATGGATGGCGTATTGGCGGTATCGTGTTTTGGCATATCAAAAGATTGAGCCAAAGCTTTCACTTCTTTAAAATTACGGATAATAGGAGAGCCTAATTCCAGTTTAATGCCTTTTCCTGATGGTCTTTTGGAATGATTCCGAATCTCCAGAAAATCAAGAGCAATTGTTTTTCCTTCTACAAATAATGAAGCGACTACCCGTTGTAACTGTGCCAGTGCGGAACGGGTTGGAACGCTGGAAGCAATGGTGCTGAATGCTTTTCCTTTCAACGTATCATCAATAAATCCGATCAAACCTCCGGTACCCACCTGAATAAAAAATCGGGCTCCTTCTTCATAAAGTCTGTCCGTAAGCTCACGGAAACGAACAGGCTGTACCAAATGCTCAGCACTCAGCTTTCTGATCGCTGCCTGATCTGACGGATAAGGTTCCAGCGTCGTTGCAGACCATAGTGGGATCTTTGTCTGCTGGAATTGTGCTTTTTCCATTCCTGCAAGGATAACCTCCAGTTTATCAGCGATAAAAGGAGAGTGGAACCCAGACTGGAATGGCAACACCTGATGGAAGATCTGCTTTGATTTTAATAAGGGAACCAATTCATCCAATGCGGCATTGCTTCCACAAAGAATCACCTGATTAGGGCAATTATCATTGGAAACATAGAGATTTGAAATTTCAGTAATAAAAGGTTGTACGACATCAATTCCGGCTCCAATGGCAATGAATTTGGAATCTTTTAATTCAAATGTTTCAGGATTCAGCACATCAATAAGTGCTTTTACAGAATTGGCTTCTGCCAACTCGGATGAATATCCTGCCAGCCATTCTCCTAAACTGTGTCCGGCGTTCATATCAGGGATGATTCCTAGTTTTTTCAAAGAATTATCCAGGATACTGCAGTTGTTGAAAATGTTTAAAGCATCGGTTAAAAGTCCTTCCCCTTCGGTTTCTATAGGGGCCGATAATCCAAAATAACGGCTTACTGTTTCTACTTCACCTTTTGCCAGACCATCTAGGCCTGGAAATACGAAGGCTACTTTACCACCATCTTTTAATAATGGGGCAGAGGTGTACCAGATATCCTGTTTGTTTTTCCAGATGATATTTTTGGAAACAATTTTAATTGCTTTTTCTATTCTGGCGGGTGTTGGATCAAATAGGGCAACCCTGAAATCTCCCTCACCAATTGTGTGGTCGTTATTTTGTAATGCAGACAATAATTTTTCATGTGTTGGTCTGGCCAATAACAAGACGTTGTCTTTCTTTGGCATATCATACCCTTCAAGAACAACGTGTGCATTGATGCCGCCAAATCCGAAAGCATTTACTGCCGCTACTTTGGGCAATCCGGTTTTTGACCAGTTCTTTGCTTCCTGTACAGGTTCGAATCTGGTGTTCTGCATATCTGCGGTGGGATTCTCACAATATAATGTTGGAGGTAAAGTGTCATGGTGTAATGCCAGACAAGTTTTGATCAACCCTGCGATACCGGCAGCCGGCATGGCATGTCCGATATTGGACTTTACAGACCCAATTCCTGCAACCGGAGCAGCTTCTTCTTTTCCAAAGAACTGTGCTAAGGTCTGAAGTTCTGTTTTATCTCCAAGCGGAGTTCCGGTACCATGAGCTTCAAGGTAACCGACTTTATTTTTGTCTAAATCAGCATTGATCCAGGCCTGTTCTAAAGCTTTTAACTGGCCTTTTACCGATGGGCTCATTACGCTGGTTCCGTTCCCGTCACTGCTTACCCCCACTCCTTTAATAACAGCGTAGATCTTGTCCTGATCACGAACGGCGTCTTCCAGTCGTTTTAAAACGACGAAGCCACAGCCTTCACCAATCAATAATCCATCGGCATCCATGCTGAATGGCTTGATCTGTTCTTGACGGGACATGGCTCCCAACTGGGCAAAAATACTCCAGAAAGCAGCATTTTGTCCAGTGTGTACACCGCCTGCAATCATGATATCGGAACGACCTCGCTGAAGTTCCTGTACGGCATGATCTACGGCAATTAGAGCGCTGGCACAAGCTGCGTCTACAGTAAAGGCAACACCTCCCAGATCGAAGCGGTTGGCTACCAATGAAGCTACCAAATTGGGAATAAGTCCCATGGCAGTATCGGCAGCGAAACGTCCTTTGCGTTCCTGAAATGCATGCTTTACTTTTTCAATATCAACAGAAGATACCTGAGGCAGCAATTCCTGCAATAATGAGGAAATCTGTTCTCCGGTTCTTACAATTTCGATGGCACGGGTAGCTCCAGGACCGGTATAGTTTCCTTTACCGATAATAATTCCTGTTTTTTCAAGGGAAGTATTCTTTTGAAATACTCCGGCATCTTCCAATGCTTTCTGAACTAAATCAAGGGTTAATAAATGGTCTGGTTCTGTTCCTTCAACGGCAAGAGGTAATATTCCAAATGCGGTGGGATCAAATTCATAGTCAGGGATAAACCCGCCTCGTTTACAATAGAAACGATCGACAGGGTTGGTGGCATCACTAAAGTGTACCGGATCTATCCTATCTGCCGGAGCCGATTGGGTAGAGTCTACTTTATTGACAATATTCTGCCAAAAAGTATTGGCATCTTGTGCCCCCGGAAAGACACAAGATAGGCCAATTACAGCAACATCCGTTTTTTTCATACTTATTTTGTACAGAGGTTTACCAATTGTTTCCTGACATGATCAGCACCTGGCTCTCAGTTCCGTATTTGATCTCGTTAAGGAATATTTCCTTTCCTTCATCCAATGGAATCAGAGAGATACCTCTACGTTCGTATTCTGTTTCAAGGGTTGATGAAACCATTCCGGCACCTTTCCAGGGTCCCCAGTTGATGGAAATCACTTTTCCTTTTAATTTTTTGTTTAAAGCATTGGCGTAATCATCCAATACACTGTTGGCCGCAGCATAGTCTGTCTGACCTTTGTTCCCGTATACAGATGCTATACTTGAGAACAGTACTACAAACTGACAATCTGTGCGAAGTTGCTCTGCCAGCACACGTAGGGGCTTCACTTTGGTATCAAATACACGTCCGAAAGAAGAAGTGGTCTTTTGTTTGAATAATTTATCTTCTAAAAGACCTGCTCCATGAATAACACCATCCAAACGATTGTATTTTTCATATATACTGCTGATCAGGTTGCTCAATCCTTCTTCGTCACAAAGATCTAAAGATTGATAAATGATGGTGTTTCCAAGCATTTCCATGTCACGGATGGTACGTAGGATCTGATTGTTTTTGTAAACTCTGGTCGTTTCTTTTTCTATTTCAGCAGGTGAAGTGAATCTTCCGGATTTGATCAGAAATGCTCTGATTTCCTCTTTGGTTTTCATTCCTTCGAATTCTTTAAGGGCAGATGCTTCATTTCTTGGATCTGCAGATCTTCCTACCAGAATATAAGTGCATGGGTAGGCCTGAGACATATGTTTTGCCAATTCTGCAGTGATTCCCTGTGCGCCTCCAAGTACCAAGACCACTGATTTATGATCTAACTGAATATGGGCTTCATTTAAACTTGTTGACAATGGAGACGGGATAATGTCTACTCTGTGTCTTTTTTCGTTTTTATAAATTACTTCAGCCGGTTTATCATTGGTCAGGATCTCCTTTAGCGTAATTCCAGCGATCTGATCTATTTCCTGAGGAGTACTTAGACTGATTAATCTGCAAGTGGTATGGTCAAATTCTCTTGCCAAACTTTTAAAAAGTCCCGGGTAACCCTGATGATGACGCAATGATTTTGCATCTGTTATTTCCTGAAGATTAGCGGTGATATCAGAGATCAGATAAACCCATTTTGCTTTATCAAAATCAAGTTTTTTAATTAAATCAACATGATCAATAATGCTTGGTTTATCGGCAGATGAGAATAAGTCTAACATAATCAATCCATCAAAACTTGAAAGATCTTTTTCTGCATCCACTAATTCTACAATAGCCCCATGTTTTTCCAGTTCGTTTTTGATCGCTGAGGTTTGCTTACTGTTATCCTGAGTGATCGCAAAGTGTTTTCCCTGTAGGACTTCAGTATTTTGTACTAAAGAAGCGTCTGTAGGAGTAATGTCAAAACGAAGACGAGATAATACATTATGGGCTGGTTCAGGAGTGTTGATTTCCTTTATTTCCTCTTTGGCTTCGTTATTTTCACCGCTCATTTCGCTGATCCAGCTTGCGAGCCCGCGAAGTGTTTTAATGGCTGCCAGTTTTTCCATGATATCATCAGCCTGTTCAAGGCTCTCCCCAAAACCAATCTTGTTTTTAAGATCTGCAATGATCTCCATACGCTTAATGGAATCTATACTAAGGTCCGCTTCTAAATCTAAGTCTAACCCTAGCATTTCTTTCGGATATCCTGTTTTTTCACTTACGATATTCAGAATGGCATTTTGAAGATCTTCTAGTGATAAAGCTGATGAAGATTGTGGTTTTGAAGCGGTATTTTCAGCTGTTGTTGGATTTTTTTCAGGGGTAGTTGTAGTGTCTGCACCTGAAAATTCGGTAAGCCACGAAACCAATCCACTTAGGGTTTTGATTCCTGCTAATTGTTCCATCACAGTGTCTTCGCTGGCATTGCCGTTTGATAATGTTCCCAATTCATTACGAAGAGTTCCGATGATTTCCACTCTTTTGATAGAGTCGATGCTCAGGTCAGCTTCAAGATCCATTTCCATACCCAGCATTTCCTGTGGATATCCTGTTTTGTCGCTTACTACCTGTAATAATAATGATTTAATATCTTTTGTAGGAGCCGTTTTTACAGCAACCGCAGAAGCAGCAACCGCAACTGTTCTTTCCTGATAAACGGGTTGTACAGGAATCGTGCGTTCAGGGGCAGGTGCCGGCATTGGGGTGTTATAAACAGGCATTGGGTTTACCTGAGGATTCTGTCCCATAAAGGAAAGCATCACATCACGTTGTGCCTGTATCATTAATTTCATGCTGTTTAAATATTCCTGCAACATGCGTTCTGCTGTAGATAAGCTTTCCGGTGCAGGGGGCTGGGTATTATTAGTAAAATTGTTCATGGAAATAGGAGTTAAAATGGGGAGTGCACCATTGGCAGGCAAGGTGCCTGTTGTCGGATGTGCAGCTTGTCCGTTTACACGCCAGATGGCAGGGCTTTTCTTGTAAAGTTCAGGCTGATTGATGTCAATAAGCTGAACACTTCGGCCATCGAAAAGCTTTTCAATGTTGAAAGTGCGTCCTGTTCCTAAATATTGAGCCAGCATGCAAAGCAAGTGGGTAAATTTATTACGGCTGTTGTCTTCAACATACAAGGTCAACTGATCTTTTTCAATACACGATTTTGCCAGTCCGGTAAGAACTTTTCCGGGACCAACCTCGATGAAGATTCTTGCTCCGTCGTTATACATTGCCTGCATCTGTTCTACGAATCTTACGGGCTGTACCAAATGATCAGTCAATCTTTCTTTGATTTCTGATGGACTTGACGGATATACTTCTGCGGTAGTATTGGACCATACAGGGATCTGCATTTCCTGGAAAGGAACGTCTTTTAATACATCAGCATATAAACCTTTGGATTTTGCTAATAACGGGCTGTGGAATGCACAGGCAACTTCCAGTTTTTTGGCAGAAATACCTTCTTGCTTAAGGACTTCCAATAGTTTGTTGATCGCGACTGTACTTCCTGCAATAACACATTGAGCAGGAGCGTTGAAGTTAACCGGATAGCATCCTTCTACTTTGGTAATGATGGGCTGTAAACGTTCATGGGTAGCACTTGCTGCTAACATTGAACCAGGATCTCCACCTTCTACTGAGTCTAAAATAGATTGGGCTCTCCGGATACTTAAATCCACCAATTGATCCTCTCCAAATACGCCCGCAAAACATAAAGCCGGTAATTCACCGTAGCTATGACCTGCCAGCATATCTGGAATAATACCTAATGTTTCTAAGAATTTGGCTAATGCAAGATCAACAATTCCTAAAAGAGGTTGTGCTAAACGGGTATCCTTAATGGTTTCCTTTTGTTGTTTTAAATCAGTTTCATTAAACGTTCTTGATGGGAAAACTACTTTTTCAAGCTCCGGATAGTCATCAATAAGCTTACGCATAGCCGGGAAAACGACGAATAGGTCACGTGCCATATTGATTCTCTGACTCCCTTGTCCAGGGAATGTGAAGGCTACTTTTCCTTCTTTTTTATTAACGGTAAACGTATCTTTTGTTTCTATTCCCAGCAGTACTAATTCAAGTTTCATCATCAGATCTTCAGCAGTATCTGCAACAATGCTGAACTGAATGGGTTTCTCTGAGCTTATGCTTAAACTGTAAGCAATATCTTTTAATGGAATACCATCATTGATTTCTAATAAAGCTTTGATTTGGCTTGACTGCCCTTTGGCTTCTTCATAAGTATCCCCACGGAATACAAATAATTCTGACGGCCATGACTGCATTGCGATAGAATCATCTTGTTTCGGATGATTGGCAATTACCGTATGGAAGTTCGTTCCTCCAAATCCAAAAGCACTGATTCCCGCATAACGGTTCTTTTCAGTCCATAACCCGGTTTCTGCATGGAAAGAGAAAGGACTGGTTTGTGCATTGTAATAAGCATTAGGCTTTTGAAGGTGAAGGGTTGGGGGCTTTACGCCGTGGTATACAGCCAGGGAGGCCTTGATTAAACCAGCCAATCCTGCAGCACACTTGGTATGTCCAATCTGTGTTTTCACAGAACCTAAATGAGTCTGTCCCGGTAAAGCACCTGAACGACTGAACAGATTCGTTAAAGCACTTAATTCTGTTTTGTCTCCAACCACGGTTCCTGTACCATGAGCTTCTACCAATCCTACAGATGCAGCACTGATTCCGGCTTGGGTATAGGCACGTTCTAAGGCTCTTACCTGACCAATTTTTCTAGGCGCTGTCAATCCAAGGGCTTTACCATCACTGGATCCGCCAACTCCCTTGATCACTGAATAAATGCGGTCACCATCATTGATGGCGTCTTCATATCTTTTTAAAACAAGGATGGCGATTCCTTCTCCAAGGGCGATCCCGTCTGCATCACTATCAAATGTTGCACATCTTCCTTTTCTGGAAAGTGCATGGGTACTTGAAAACATAAGGTAATCATTGATTCCGTTATGTAAATCTGCTCCTCCGGCAAGAACCATGTCTGATTTGCCTAATACAAGTTCCTGACATGCTAAATCAATAGCCGCCAAAGAAGAAGCACAAGCGGCATCTACGGTAAAGTTTCTTCCGCCAAGATCCAAGCGATTCGTAATCCTACCTGCGATCACATTGGCCAAAATACCTGGGAAAGAATCCTCTGTGGTATGGGGAAATGCTTCCTTTACTTCTTCGTGAAGCTCGCCAAAAACTTGCTTATAATATCCTCTGAAGCTATAGCTGTTAGCAAGGTCGTTACCTCCTTCAGCACCAATAATTACAGAAATGTTGTCTCTGTTGATGTGTTTTTCACCGTATCCTGCATCTTCCATGGCACGTTTTGCAACCAATAATGTTAGCAATTGTGTAGGTTCAATGGCTGCAAGGGATTGTGGTGGAATTCCGAATGCTAATGGATCAAAATCAATTTTTGGGATGAATCCGCCCCATTTGGAATGCGAAACATCTGGTCCGTCTGAATCTGGATGGTAATAAAGCTCCTTGCTCCATCTTTCATCCGGAACTTCTGTAACACTGTCTTTTCCCAGGATAATATTTCTCCAGAACTCTTCCAGATTTTTGGCTCCGGGGAAAATACATTCCATACCGACAATGGCGATGTCCAATGGCTTTTCATTTGATGTTGGTTCTTCTGATAATGCTGCGTTCTGGATATAATCGTAATTATTTACGCTGACATTTTGGTGAAGTTCTTCAAGAGACAGTACTTTATTGTGCATTGTTGCAATCTGTCCTATCATGTACATTCCAAGGTCAAGTTGATCATCTTTTGGTATGTTAATCAATTGATCTCCTTGGCGTTCTATCCCTTTGGCTGCGATTCTTAATCGTCCTACATTGAGCTTTTCCAACTGTTCCCATACTTCTTTTTTATCAGCTCCGGCTGCTAAAAGCTTGGCTTTCTCAGTGTTGAAGTGGTGCGCAAAAGCCGTATTCAAACAACGGGTTTCATGACCCGGTGCTGTTTCTAATAAAACCGTGTCTTTGGCCTGCATAGCCTGTAACTGGAATTCTTCCTGAATAGCTCCGGTTTGTACAGCTTCCTGCGTATAGAGATAAGCAGTTCCCATTAGTACTCCTACTTTTACCCCTCTGGCAGCTAATGGAGCGGCCATAATGGAAACAAAAGCGGTTGAAAAATCATTATGGATTCCACCTGCGAAAAATACACTGATATTTTCCGGATGGTCTTCTTTTAAGATTCGTTCAATTTGTTTTTCCCAAAGAACCATGCTGGATAACGGGCCCACATGGCCACCACATTCACGTCCTTCGAAAATAAAATTTCTGGCTCCTTCTTTGAGGAAAATATCGAGTAGGGCAGGAGATGGAACATGCAAGAATGTCTTTATTCCTGCTTTTTCAAATACTTTAGCCTGTGCTGGTCTTCCTCCGGCAATCAGAACCACGGGCGGTTTTGCTTCAAGAATGTATGAGGTTTGTTCTTCTCTTAATTCCTGAGGAGCAAATCCTAAAATACCCACTCCCCATGTTTTGTTTCCTGCAAGCTCTTTAGTGTCCATCACTAGGGATTTTGCCGTGTTCCCTTTTAGTAATGATAATGCTACAAAAGGCAAGGCTCCTGCTTCTGCTACGGCATTGGCGAATGAGGGAACGTCGCTTACACGAGTCATTGGACCTTGTGCAATTGGATATCTAAGACCAAGTTCTTGTGCCAGAGGATTATTCTGGTCAATCACCTGAAGAGCTTTTGCTTGTTTTAAGTGGCCATACATGGCTTCCTTAAAACCAAAAGTCATTTTTTTCAGCGTTTTGAATTCTTCATATAAATCTACGGCCAACGAAATATCTTGTCCCATAGGGATATAGCTCTTGCTAATGTCAAGATCTGTAAAGTATTCCTTAAGTTTATCAGCATTGATATTCTCAGGCAGTACAGGAGAATTAGGCCTCACGAGTACACGATGGCTAGCAATGATTTTAGTTTCTGTTCCATTCAGTTTTGAACATAAATCTTTGATGTCCTTAGGAACAGAGCTTTCAGGAAATAAGGCAAGCTGACTGTCCAACACAATACCTGTTGCACCCAAAGCTTTTACAGCAGCAGCAGTGTGGAGTCCTATTCCTCCTTGTACCCATACTGGAATGCTTTGAATTTCTTTGATAATGCGCTGAAACAGTACAAATGTAGATTCATAGCCAATTTGGCCTCCAGCTTCATTTCCTTTGATGATAATTCCACTTGCTCCGGATAGTTCAGCCTGTTTCGCTTCTTCCAGACTGCTTACCTGATAAATTACAGTCAGGTTTTGGTTCTGGTTGATCAACATTCCTGATGGAAGGATTGCAAAGTTTACTTTCTCGGGAATCTGAAGCGACATAAGTTTTTCATTAGAAATATAGATACCACAAGACGGTATATCTAATTGCTCAAGTCGACTTAAGGCTTCTTTGGCAGGCGCCAATTCGTGTCCCAAACTTAGAACGGGAAAGATACCCGCCAGATGCAGTTTAGGCATAAGGTTGACATCCGGCCTTTCGAAAGGCGTTAGTCCAATAATGGTTAAGTTTTTCATGGCGTGATATGTTAGTAAAAAATTTCATAAAAATTCATAACTCTTTGAAATAAAGAGGAATGTTCTCTTATGAAATCATAAAATTGGTTTTATTATATTTGTAATTATAAAGATTTTTTGTTGATGATTTGTCAACAATGATATGTTGTCTCTATAATTATTAGAGATAAAGGGATAATCCGGCTTTTCAAAAGGCATTAGCCTAACATTGGTTAAGTTTTTCATTGCATTTAGTGTTAAAATATTAATATGCGATTTTATGATAAAACATTAATACAATAGCTATAAATAGTTATTATTTGTTATGAATGAATAAAAATAATAAAATTACACTATATCTTTAACCATAAATGAAATTTAATAATGATTTTTTAACAAAAAAATATTGATTGTTCAAATGCTATTAAAGTATGCGATTTATTTTCTTATTCATTGTAAACATGCCGGCACAATCTGTGTAACTATAATTATAACTAATTATAGTTAAAGAAATGTTAAGCAAAGATAGGAATAAAAAATAAAATATTTCAAAAAGTAGAGATTTGTTTTTTTTATATTACGAAAAGATAACATAAATAATTACCCTTTAAAATCCATAAAAAACGGGTGCCTTAAATTGGAAAAAATGATTATCAAATTTGTATGAAATTGATTTATATGGTATTATTAACCATTGTGGGAATTATTTCACTTTCTTAATGGTGAATTGTTCTTCGCGAAGGAGTGAATTAAAAAAAAGGTAACTTGATGAAAGAGTATTGAAATTATTACGGAATTATGAAATGTGAACATAAAAAAAGCAGAGAAAGGCTGCTTTAATTTATAAAAAACGTTAAAAAATAATCATAGTATGGAGTTTCCACGAGGGGATAGGCGGATCCAAATAAGTTAATTTTCGGGTGTTGAATTTATTTAATAGAGTAAATGAAATTAAAAAATACTCAGATTATACTGCTTTACAAGGTCTAAGATCATATGATATCCTGCCAATGAATTTCCATGTTGATCTAAGGCCGGACTGAATACTCCGATACCTATTTTCCCCGGAACACTTACGGTAATTCCACCGCCAACTCCGGACTTGCTCGGAAGACCTACTGTTCTTGAATATTCTCCACTGAATTCGTACATTCCTGCAGTCAGCATTTGAGATTCTATCAGTTTGGCAATTTCTGCATTTTTATAGGTGGAGTCTCCATCGAAACGAACGCATTGATTGGCGAAGAAATAACCAATTTTAGCCAGGTCTTCTGCTGTTAGTTCAATGGAGCATTGCTTAAAATAATTATCCAATTGATCTTCATTTCCGGAGATCAAGCCATTGTTTTTCATCAGATAGAACATTCCACGGTTACGATGCCCTGTAGATTTTTCAGACTCATAAACAGACTTGCTATAATCAATGGTAGAGTTCTTGGTAATATATCGAACCATATCCAGAATCTTAAGGAAAGGCTTTTCTCCATCTCCGGAGATGAGAGAAGTGGTAAGGATTGCTCCTGCATTCATCATCGGATTAAGTGGTTTTCCTGTTGTTTCTAGGTTTGAAAAGTGATTAAAAGGTCTGTCAGAACCAAAATAACCCATTTTATCAAAAACATTGGCTTCACCTTTTTCGTTTACGGCAACCATTAGTGCAATGATCTTGGAGATACTCTGCATGGTGAATTTCTTTTGAACATCACCGGAATTAAAGACTTTACCGTTTTTATCTACTACTGAAAAAGCAATAGCTTTAGCATCCATTTTTCCCAATTCAGGAATATAGTCGGCAACTTTACCCTGCGTATAATATGTTCTGTTTTTTTCAAGAATACCGCTTAAGGTTTTTTCAGAAATTGTTGAAATATCTGCTGTTTTCTGAGCATACATTACAGTATTTAGAGATAAAAACCCTGCAATAAGAATTCCTTTTGCAGAAAATAAAAAGCTATTTTTTTTCATGTAGAATATTTTCGAATAAAAGTTTAATGATAAGCCTTAAGGAACAAAGATAAGATATTTCATTTTTTTGTAGATCATTCTTCTTACCCTTGGTATTTATTTCACTAATTCAAAATTCTTGTAGAACAATTTTCCGTGTTGCTCAAGCATATGGGTTTTGTCGTTTTCTATTTTGCCATCTACGGTATTAATATAATAAAGAACATATTTTTTATTGACAATGGCTTCTTTATTTTTACGTGAGAGGTTTTTGACGATCTCTAGCTTGTTGTTGTTTTCAAAATTACCCATGAGTAAAATCTGTTCAGAGAAATTTCCTATATGAAAAATTCCTGGTGTGTCTTTGGAAAGTATTTCTATTTTTTTTATCAAGTTGTTGCAATATTCTAATTCCTGATTTTCATAAATTTCATTCACAAATACCATTCCTTTAAAATCTACTTTCTTTGTATTGATATGAATGAAAAAGGGAGAAATAAGTAATCCGTATAATACAATATTCATCAGTTTCTGATGTACTATTTTTTGTAAAAGAATAAGGACGAAAGGTATTGAGGGAATTAAATATCCTGCTTCCAATGGGTATTTTATAAAGAAAATCAAATTGGATACTATCATGATTATACAGAATAGCATGAAGGGATCCTTGTATAGGTCTTTGATGTTTTTAAAACCCTCTTTGAAGAGTTGTATGATTAAGGCTAGGATATGGCTGCTATTCCCAAAGCTCCATATACATGCAGTGTTCCTAAACTCAGTAAAGTGGGGTAGGAAACTTCTGAAGCTCCAGAACTTTGTACAAAATGAGTTCCATATTTCAGAATAACAGGTAAAAAGAAAATACAGATAAAAAGTAGGGATAGTATTGAGAACTGAAGAACCTTTTTTATATTTTTTTCAGCATAATAGTAGGTGAGGAATAGAAAGGCAGGCAGGAAAATAATGTTATTAAACCTTGTGCTCACAATCAATCCGAAAAATAAGGCGGCTACCCCAAGTCTTTTATTCAGGATGGAATAAACGGAGGCGAGTAAAAAAAACAATGACCAATTGTATTCCATTGCTACCGTGCTGTTTATATAGATAATCGGTATAAAGGCAAATACTATAGATATGAAAAAGGAAAGCTTTATTTTAAAGAATTCCAGAATCCTGAAAAAAAAGAGGCAGCAGCCAACGGTAAATAAGACAGACAGCAAATTGATGTACCAATAAGGCCTGTCATATACTAATGAATAAATAAACTCCGAGAAAGGATATCCGGGAAAGCGTGAAACGTTGTAAACGTGTTCTTCATGCCATACTTTTCCGGTATAGACTTCCCTCCAGGCGTCTAAGTCAGAACCCAGGCTGTTGAAAATAAAAGGCAATCGCGAAAGTACTACCACTAAAGTTATTATGATTTCCTTAAAATATCTCAGCATTATACCTGTGCTTTGTTTTTTTAGCAAAATAAGTTCTTTTTACTATATAAAGTCAATAATTTTAAGATTTATCTACAGATGTTTGGGGTGGTTTTACATTTTAGACTGAGATAAAAGTAATATACTAATTCTGTATATTTGAGGACAAACTAATACCGTGAAAAACTACTCTAAACACAAAACGAAAATCTATTTCGAACATTACGCTGGGTTATTTATTTTTAACATTCCAAAAAGTAGGTGGGGATATGAAGAGTAGCTTATATGTACTGTTCATTGTAACTTTCGCTTTTATTTTTTTATCCTACAAACCTTATGGTGTCTCCAGTATTGAACAAAGTTCATTGATTGTCATCGTTTTATTAGTAGGTTTGTTGGTTTTGGTATCTATTTTATATTACAAAGCAAGAAAGAAGAATGAAGAGCATGAAAACAGAGCCCATGAACTAGCCGTATTATTGAATGAGCTTAAAGATAACAATATAGAAGATTCCATTTTCTATGAAGAGGATAATGTAATCATTGACAATACTGTTGCAGATCATTTATCTAAAAAAATTCCTGAAGAGATTGTCCAGAATATTCTTCATGAACTCACGAACTTTGAAATTAAAAAACTCTTTTTAGAAAAAGGAATTACCCTGAGCAGTCTTGCAAAGGAGATCAATACCAATCGTTCTTATTTGTCCATTGCTGTTAATTCTCATAAGGCTAAAAACTTTACGGCCTATTTGAATGATCTGCGGGTGAACTATGCCATTGCCCAAATTACTGAAGACTCAAAACTTCGTTCCTATAAAATAAGTGGAATTGCTGATGAGCTAGGGTATAATAACGAGCAGGCATTTTGTATTGCTTTTAAAAAGAAAACAGGGACAACGGTAAGTGCATTCATAAAAGAAATTAATAATACTGAGCATAATCTGGAAAGTAAAAAAGGATAATTTACAAGTGATTAAGTCCATTCATTATTCCTTAGACGGATTTGAGGATCTTTAATACAGACTTTTTTTTAATTCATTTACAGGCTTTTGATAAATTCCGAGTTTTGTCTTTTGTTTTTTCTGATTCTCAACTTTCAATTGGATTTCCTGATGTGTTTATAATGTGCTGATTGTGAATGTTTTTGTTGTTTTGTTTTTCATTTTTCATTTATAGATTTATAAATCTATAAATATCAGTATCTAATAAAATACCTTACCCATCTATATTTGAGACAACAATTTTTTGTTAGCGGAAACCGAAAAGCTTATAGAGTAGGAATTTTTTTTAAAAACAATTACAATGAAAAAATTAACACTAGACGACTTTAAGAAAAGAGCAGAGTCTATGGATGGGAAAAAAGTTTTATCAACTATTAAAGGAGGACTTGCAGGACCAGATGATTGTCACGGTTGTCCAACTCTTGAAGATAAAATTCGTGCAGTAATTAACGATGAGTTGAAAGGACAAAACTAAATAACAAGGACTGTTTTTACAGTCCTTTGTTTTAGATAAACAGTAAAATAATACAATAGAAATGGTAGCATTAATAGAAAGATTAGCATCAGAGGGAAATCAAAAAATGCTTGAAGCAATAAAGTTTTTGCTTTATAATGATAATGAAAATATTTTTGAAGTTCTTGATTTTGAGAATGATTTGATCTATAAGGAGCCATTTTTATTTACCTATTTTAATGTTGATGAATTTACCAATTTAGATTCAGTGCTGTTTCCTTATTGTGATAAGCAGGATTTAAAACTAAAAACGGATGCTTACGGCAGATTTTATATTCCGCAAAAAGGATGGTTTACCACCCCTTGCATTTCTGAAGAGCTTACCATCAGCAAGCCTCATTATGAAATTTTCTTAAACGGGGATAAGGTCGAATATATTTTTGAAGGGATAGAATATGTAGATGATACTAAAATTGAACTTCTGAAATATCCACTACCTTTTCTGGAACCTCTCTTTACAGATGCAGATTCTCAGGTAGTGCCTGTTGAAATCAGTAAAGTAACACAGGAGCAGCGGGAAAATCTAGCGAAAGCGTATCAGCTTATAAAAAAATATAATCCAGAATGCTTTGAATTGCTTGAAAAGTTTGCCTTTAAGTGTGTGGTGTTTAACACTGATTTTATGAATAAAAATTCTTTTTCTCATAAATATGCTCATGGACTTGCTTTCTATAACTCCTATCAGGAAGATTATGATGAAATATTCTTTATTGATGATATTTCCCATCAGTCTGCCCATGTTATTTTAACCAATATACTTTTTGAGAATGATAATTTCTTTAAAATTGATAAAGAAACATCATTGCAGGAATTATTAATAGGAAAGAATATTGATGTTGTAGAAACCAGAACGTTGGAGGTAGTAGTGCATGCATTGTTTACCTATTATTTTATTTTTGATAACTTAGACAAGATGTATTCAAATGTTGAGCTAAGTCCCAGACAGGAGCATGAAGTTTTAGGGAGGATTTCCATATACATCCTTAAATGTCAGAATGATTTATTGTTATTAGAGCATTTATTTGGGAAAGATGAAAATATATTTTTTGAATATGGAATGTTTATTTTTACAGAAATGAAAAATAAGTTGCTGGAAATGAAGAATAAATATAAGGATGTTTATCAATCCTATGATTTCAAGGATCATCCTTATAACTTTACCTATCAACAATTTGCTGAAAAAAATCCGATATGAGAATCCTCTTTTTGTTTGCTTTCTTTCCGATAATCATGTTTTCACAAAGTAGTACCATGACAAAGGGTTTGAATGATGAACAAAAGAAAGTCTTCCTGAATCTGATCAAGGAAGATTCCAAGGTTTCTATTTTTTCTGTTCAACACCAGCAATATCTGGATTCTATCCTTGCTATTTTACCTAGAGAAGCCTTTTTCTGGCAACAAAAAGCAATGCCTTTGTTCAAGCAAAAAAAGTATGAACTGGGAATGAAGTATCTGGATAAGGCTGTTGAGTTAGATAAAACGAATCATTATAAAGAATATCGGGCATTTATAAAGTGTTTATTTCAGAAAAATTATACTGATGCTCTCAATGAGTTTAAGGAGTTGTCAAAGGAAAATGAGGATGGTGTTGTGATGGATCATCCCTATGGATTTTGGATGGCTTTATGCTATTTGCAATTGAATCAGTTTGATTTCTCAAGGCAATATCTGGAAAAAGCAGTCTCATTCGGAAGAAAGCATAATATGGTGAATCCGTATGAAATGTTTTATTTAGGAGTTATAGAATATGAAACAGGTAACTACACAAAGGCTATAGAGTATTTTGATGTATCATTGAAGCATTATAAGGATTTTGCTGATGCCCAGTATTATAAATCTTTATCATTAGCTAAACTGAATAAAGGAATAGAAGCAAAGGCATTATTTCTGGAATCAAAGGAAAATTTTGAAAAAGGAACTTCATTCAATGAAGGGAATTCTTTGTATGAAACGTTTCCCTATCAGGTCTCACAATTTACCTATGTCTATTCAGAGAAGTTTTTCAAGTAATTTATTAGTCATAATGGGTTTTTGGGTTTTTGTTTTGAATTTTAAAAGTAATCACTGTAAAAATTTATGAAAAGAATACTACTATTTGCTGCTTTTTTACTGATGATGTCCTGCCATGGGCAAAACAAGCCAATTGGAGAATTACCTTTGGACCTGGAAAACTTTGATTTTGCCACCAGGATTTCAATGTTATTTCCCGAAAAGAATAAGAGTAAGACCTATGAAAATGCTTATGAGTTAAAAGGAGATGAATTAGGATCAATAATGTTTCAGAAAGATACAACATATGTTTTTTCAGAAGGGAGAAGGCCTCTTGGCTATGAGTATCGCCAGATCAACTGGAGCTCAGACGCTTCATTGGCTGTCTTTAGACAATATTCTTTTCAAAAAGTAAATATAGCCACCACAACGGATGGTGCCATAAAGGTGATCAATGCAGTGGCTCATGAGATAACATCGGAAGAGAACAATAAATTGCTGAAACTTTTGAGTCTAAAATATGGAACTCCAAAAAAACTAAAAGGTAGCTGGAAAGAAAATCTGGAGATCTTTGAGTGGATAAAGAAAGACAGGATTATCAGGTTTGTAACGGTTTATGACAATGAAAAGGGTACCCTTAAAATTGAAATTGAGCCTGCAAAGAGAAGTATTGCGGAGGGGAAAAAGAATCCACACCTTGAAAGTTATTTATTTATCATCAATAGTGCCTTGAAAAATGAGGTGTTTGGAAAATTAAACACAGGTGATTTTGTGTATTTAAATAATGAATAGAAGGTCATTTTTTTTCGAATTTTAATACTCTTTACAATCCCACTTATCCTTAAACTGAGATTTCAGTTCTCTTTTTTTACCATTTTGAATAGTTGGTAATTTCAATGCATCTATTTCATAATTAAATTCCATTATTTAATTTTTTTTGTGAAAATTTTATAATATTTTTCTTTTAATTACTTCATTTTGACGTGTTGTCATATTGATTTGGTTGAATTTTTTCTTTAAAACTGACGGAAAAACAAAAAAAATACACTATTTTTTTTAAGAATGAAAAAATAAATTGATCTTTATAGATAACTATAAGGGGCGTGAAATAACATATAAGCATGAATATTGGTATATTGTTAATGTTTAGTGTTTAAAAGCTGTATCTTTTTCACTATTAAATGATTTTTGTGTTATTTTTTTTATTAATTTCCAAACGAAAATTAATACATTTTTAATAACCATGAAAAACACCACTTATTTGGGTAGGCATCACATTTTTAGATGGCTACTCCTGTGCTGGCTTTTAGTACCGTGGGGACTACAAGCTCAAACATTAACCCATATTACATGGAACTCTCAAGTCGGATGCCAGGAATTCCGGGGAGATAAAGGAGAAGATAGCAATATCATTGGCTCTGCAATGATTAAACCTGGCGAATGTGTCCGTGTCTGTGCGGGCAGTACTGTAAGGTACAAGGTAAATGGCGGAAATATTTCCAATATACTATGGAGTGCCCCAGGAGGAGCTGCGGTAATTGTTCCTGGTACAGGAAATACTGAAGCAGACGTGACTTGGGGAAGTCCAGGAGGCGGTGCTATACAGGCTGTTGTGACATTTACCAACGGAAATACTGAAACCCAGAACATCTGTATTGAAAAAATCAATATTCCGATTGCGGAGTTCAAACTGATGAACCTGGAAAAGCTGGCATGTAAAAATACCGAAATTCATTTTGATAATCTTTCTCAACAGAATGGAGGGGCTGATATTGTCAATTATTTCTGGGAATTTGGAGATAATAACAATAGCACTTCAACAGCTTTTGAACCCTCTTTTACATATACTACAGCTGGGCCAAAGCATATCAAATTAACGGTAACCAATAAATGCGGATGTTCCGATACTTTTGAGAAAGATATTGAGGTTCTTGAAGCTCCACCTGTACAAATCACGTGTGCCTCTGTGGTATGCGAAGGCAGTGTTGAAAAATATAGTGCGCAGGACGGATGTGAGAAAGGAGAATGGGAAGTAATTGGAGGGACAATTGTAAACCATAATGGTAATGAAATTGAAGTAATATGGGATCATGTACATCCTAGTGATGGCTTTGGGTATGTAAAGTACAAATCTGCATGCGCTTGTCCTGAATGGACTACTATTAAAATTCCAGTAATTTTAAGGAAAGTAGAAATTCAAGGAGAGGCTGTAGTATGTGCTAACAATCAGTACAAATATTCACTTCCTCAGTGGCCGACTACAAAGATTGATTGGGATGTAACAGGACCCGGAGGTGGTCAATTGACATTCAATCAACAAAGAAATGAAGTTCTCTTCACAGGAACACAACCAGGTGTTTACACGCTTACAGCTAAATATTTTAATACTTTATTATCATGTGGTGGTGAAGCAGTAAAAACGATTGTTGTAGAAGAACCTGTCGTAATAAGCGGGGGGAAAGATGAAATATGTAAAGGAGAAACTCAGTCATTTACAGCAACACCTAACGTACCTGTTGTTTGGACTGTAACATTAGGTGGTGTAGCGGTACCTGTAACACAGCCAATAGGAACAGCATCTTTTACATATGATTTTCCGGTAGCTGGTTCTTATGTAATTACTGCAACTAAACAAGGAGGAGGCTGCGAAAGTAAGCCACTATTTGTTAAAGTAATAGAAACTCCAAATACACCTTCTGGATCCATTGTCGGAGAAAGAACAGTGTGTCCTGGAAGACCTTATGTGTATACACTTACTACAGTTGATCCAGGAATGGTACCTGTATGGAGCGTTACAAACGGTACAATTCAGGGGAGTAATGCCGGAGCTTCAGTAACGGTTATATTTACTCCTGGTACTACACCATATGATGTGTCTGTACAAAACAGAACATTAGGAGTTGCAGGTTGTCTTTCTGCAGGAATAAGAACGAAAATTAAGGCAATAGACCTTAAGTCTATCAGCATTAAATCAAATTCGGGACCTTTCTGTCCAAGTAGTACACAAACATTCATTGCAAATCTGAATGGTATTGTTCCTGACTTTATGGAATGGAGCTTTGAGAGTGCTAATTTTGGAAGTTTTGCATCAGGGCAAGGAACTTCTGCTGTTACTGTAAATCTAAATGAAATTGCAGGTTCAACGAATTCTACTTATTTAAAGCTGAAGATTATCAAGTGTGGGCAAACAAGAGAGATTAAAATGCTTGTAACTAAGCTTACTCTTCCTGTCATTAACTTTACGAATGTTGGAAAGGTTTGCTTAGGTTCAGACCTTACTTTCACTGTTAATCAGGGAACGATTACTTCAGCAACAGATGTGACTTTCACTTTTAGTAATGGATCAACTCATCCAGCTAATTTTGATTTATCCGGAACATACACGTTCCCAAATAACGGATATATCCAGAATAATACGGGAGTAGATGTTTCTCAGTTGGTTACAGTTTCATATGGCGGGACTAACGGATGTACATACAAACCTACAGCAACCGCTAACTTTACTATACTTCCTGAAACGATCATTACGATTTCGCCAGTATATAATATCATGGTTTGTGATCCAGGTATGTTTGCTTATTTACTTACGGCGAACAGTTCTACAGGACTTACAAATATAGTTGAGTGGCAGTGGCAACATGATGGGGTAGATATACCGGGTGCTAACACTGAGGCTTACACAATTTCAGGAGGACCTATATTCGGAACCTACAGGGTAAGAGCTAAAGATATCAACGGTTGTGTTGTGTATTCGCAAAATGTAAATGTAATCCAGTCTTGTGGAACAGGTACGGGTTGTACAGCGCCTCCTAAGGTATCATTTACTCCACAATGGACAGCTTGTAATACCATTAAGGTAAATAACCTAAATGTGACTATTCCTCCGGATGAAATTCAGTGGGGATCTGATAGCGTACTTACTTTGGTGAGTGGACAAGGATTGAATACAGCTGAATTTAATACTAATCTTGCAGGAGCGCATATTGTGACTGTTCGTCTTAGATATGGTTCATGTTGGTACAGTTTCAATAGAGAAATAAAGAAAAATTATGAGCCTAAGTTTAATATCACTCAGGTTTGTAATGGAAGTGGGTACAATGTTACTTTATACAACACCTCTACGATATTTGATATCAATCCGGGTGCTATTGCATACTCATTTAGCGGAGCTGGGTTACCTGTTCAGAACGGACAGACGGCTACTTACAACAATCTTGCGCCAGGTACCTATACGTTTACTATGACGATGTCTGCACCGTCATTAGGAATACCACCGTGTACTGTGACGAAGACTATTACATTGAAGCCAATTCCTAACGCGAACTTCATGGTTCCGGCTTGGCTTTGTGCAGGGGAAGTGAGTACTTTCTCTCCAATAAATTATGACCCTGCTAATACATATACTTGGTTCTTTGACGGAACCTCTTATGTAGCTCCAGGGCAGAACGCTCAGATTACATTTAATTCAGCTGGTCCAAAAACCATCAGATTAGAAATTACAACCCCTCAGGGATGTCATTACAGTTCTGGAGACAAAAATATTAGCGTATTAAGTGCTGATTTTGGTGGTAGCCTTTCTCCATCAAGCCTCACCGCTTGTGAAGGAAATGCTCAGCCTATTGTATATAATCCAACATTAGGTTTCCCATCTAGTTATATCTGGATGAATGGTTCTGTACAGGTACCTGGAGCGCCTAACTCAATATCTTTCACTCCTACACAATCAGGAAGCTATTGGCCGGTACTTGTATCAGCACAAGGTTGTAAAGATTTTAGTATGAGCCGTAATCCGGCAATAGTAACCCTGAAAGGTGCTCCATTTGTTAGCATATCAGGAAAATCCAATATCTGTGCAGGAAGTTCTGTAACATTAAATGGTATTGTCACTGATAATACATTGCAGTATCAATGGAGTAATGGTTCTTCTGTAGTTGTGCCTTGGACATCTACGCCATATCCAATCACTTATACTACACCAGGATTATCAGCAGGTACTTATAATTATACCTTAGAAGTTCGTTATCCTGGAGTTGGAAGTTGTGTTGCATCTAAAACATTTACAGTTGTGGTTAGCAATCCGCCGGCATGGCCTATTGTAGCATTTGCTAAAGAAGACTGTCAGCCATACAAAATCAGGTTAACAGCATCAGGACCAACTGCAGGAGATTATAACTGGAGTAACGGAATGACAGGTCAGTCTATTCTTGTAAATGAAGGAGGTGTGTATGAAGTAATCTATACAGCGCCAAGTGGGTGCAAGGTATCTGGTCAGGTAACTGTACCATTAAGTATTGAAAGCTTAATGTGGGTATTCCCTACAGGTTGCTACGATGAGTGTAAAAGCAAGGATCGTTATATCCTAGGACCAAAAGGAATTTTTGATTCTCATCAATGGCAGCTGTTTGGAAATCCTATCCAAAGTGGAGTTAATGACATTATCCATCCACTATATTTTAGTGTATTAGGAACTTATAATTTACAGATAAGCCAACTTGGATGTACATTTAAGTCAGGGCCAATGAACTATTTCCCAGGTAAAGAATGTGGAATAGAGACAGAGTGTAGATTGAGTTCTGAAATTGTATCATTCAAGTGGGATGGTGATCATTATAATGTTCACGGAAGCATCTTCAATGGAGGTAACCAAGCAGTAACGCTTACGGTTTCCAGTCTTAATGGATATGGAGCTTACTTCCCATCTATTATTACGATTCCGGCAGGGGGTACTTACGATATGAATGCTAATCCATTGGCGTTCTATCCAAATGTTAATTTCCCAGGAGGAACTGATGATATTCTGTTCATGGGTCAGGGAGATTGCAAGCTTATTGCTCAGGTTGGTGTTATCGGTAAACCTGCTCCAACAAAAACTGAAAGAGTAGTAGGGGTAACTTCAGCTTCATCTCTGAAAATAATGCCAAATCCTGCAAAGGAAAAAGTGAAAATCTCGTATAATACCGGCAATGAAAAAATGCTGGCAAAACAGATTACGGTTTTTGATGCCATGGGCAATATCAAATTCCGTAAGGAACTGAAAATATCTTCCGGTGAGGTAGAAGTAGAAGTTTCTAACTGGTTGCAGGGTGTTTACATTGTCATTGTACAAACGGGAGACACCTCGTTGCAAGGCAAACTGATTAAAAATTAATCAACTATTTAAATAAACAGTGTTCTCTTCGGAGGACACTGCTTTTTATAATATGTAATAACTAAATGAAATTTTATGATACAATCTAAAAGCAAATTATGGATACTGTTTTTGATGTTGCCGTTATTATCCTTTAGCCAAAATTACCAGTGGCAATGGGCAAAGCAGGCCGGTGGACAAACGGGCAATGACTCAGATTTTTTTAATTATTTAAATGATGAATCCATAAGAGATATTGTAGTGGATAACAATAATAATGCTTATTATTTGGCAAGTATATGGGCACAAGGGCAAAATTTAGATGGCACACCCGTGACCAGCTATGGACTCCGTGACCTTCTTCTTTTCTCTACAGATTGTCAGGGAAATATAAGATGGTCAAGAACCATAGGTGGTAGTGGATTCAATGAATTTGCCTGGAACATAGAGGTCGATAATAATGGCGGATTATATATAATGGGGCGCTTTCTTAATGAAGCATATGCTAGCGATCCAACTTCTATTCCTATACACTTTGATGATTCTCATGCCATGCCTTTTATTAATTTTGTTGATCAGAATACCGTAGATGCGGGGAGTAAAACAGGTCATTTGTTGAAATTCAATACAGCTAATGGTGCATTGGCGTGGAGTAAGCCTTTGCAGGGAGATGTAAGCCTGGCTTTACGTCAATCTGATACTCAAATGATGTATATGGATTCTTCCAAAAATATTCATGCCATTTTAGGTTTTAGAGCAGGAACTCATTTAGATGGGTTGATTACAGTACCAGCTAGCTATACTACATCATATCAATATTATTTAGTTAAATTCAATTATAATAATGGGAACATGACACCAGCCACTCCCTTATTGCTTCCCATCACAGGAGACTTAAGTGTAGGAGTAGCAGATGGAAAAGTGAATTTGATGTATGATGAAAGTTTAGACCGTTACTATCTTGCAGGCAAAAGGATGTATGGAGATTATAGTAGTACTCTGGCAAGCTTTTCATACAATAACATTGCGTTTACAAAAGATGCCTATCTACTGGCTTTTAATGGTAGTAATGGATCAGAGTTGTGGAGAAAAGAATTTACTACAGATTTACCGAACTTTATGGATGACGAAATTCATTCCATTATAAAAGATACAAGTTCCTCAGATATTTATATTTCAGGACGTTATTACACAGGAACTACTGCCGCTACTTTTGGAAATTATACCTTTCCGGTACCATCTTATCAGGGGCAGGTGCCTTTTGTTATGAGGCTTACTGCAGATGGAACAGTTAAATGGACGAAAATTCCTGATGGTTTCACAAATTCCGTCGGATATCGTTTTATGAAAGGGAAAATTGTTCTTAACGGAAACGAAATCGCATTTGCCAAGGCAAGTAAGAGTGACATCTGGGGAAGTTACTCCATGGTACGTCCTAATGGAGACTTGTCAGATCCTTTACTGGTGCGTCTTAACAAAGATAATGGAGCTGTAATAGGAGCAGAGGAAATCCATAGTAATTTTGAAGTTCAGGATGAATTTACAGCGATTGCCGTAGATAAGGATGGTAATTATTTATTGGGAGGTTTTTTTCATGATCAGTTATTTACCGCTTCCAATGATAATGTAAATACCATGACTGTTAACGTAACGGAAGGTAAATCCCAGTCTTTTTTTGCAAAATATGCCAAGTCTGCTTGCAGCCTGTCTGTAGTAGAGACTTCATCTTCTCAGGCTGGAATACAGGTGTATCCAAACCCTGTGCAGGATGTTCTTTATATTAAAAGCAAGGAGCCTTTGGTTTCCTATGAAATTTATGGCGCTACGGGGCAATCTGTAAAGCAGGGAACTTTAAGTATGACTCAGGAGCAATTAGTATTATCCTCTCTTCCAACAGGAGTTTACTATATTAAGCTTAAAACAAAATCTGCAACAATAACAGAAAAAATCATGAAGAAGTAATTTCTTTTAATTCAAAATACATGATTAAAAAAATCAGCGGTCTCCTTGGAGACCGCTGATTTTTTTTTAGATATAAAAGGATAAATTAATACATTTCCTCACTATAGATTTTCTTTCCAAGATAAAAAAGTTCATGCTTTTTGAGGTTAATGTTATCTTCAAAAATGTCATGAACAAAATTAACCAGTTCATTTATTTTTTCTCTTTGAGTAATTCTGATCCTGGATTCAAAATTAGTGGTAAAGCCACTTTTAGTGTAATTTAATGATCCGAGGTAAGCAATTTTTCGGTCTATTACATAAATTTTTGAATGAACGAATTTGTTGTCGTACCGGCTATTTCGTACATACTTGAAGTTCAGAATTTCAGAATAATGATACGTGTAGATTTCTGTTTTTTCAACGGCAGCTTTCATTTCCCAACATTTATAGAATCCATAAAAAGATCCAAGAGAAACAAGTATAGCCAGAAAATTATTAGAATCCATCAGGTCATCTATCACATGCATCCCGAAATAAATGAGTGAAAAAATTCCCAGGCAAAATAATGCGATAGAGGAGAGGAAAAGCATGTTTTTCTGGCTTTCTCTTTTCTCTTTTTTCTTTACATCGGTTACTTTATGTTGATGAATTAGCTTTCTGAGAATATCCTTGTATTGTTCTGGTCGCAGATCACTAAATGCCAATCTTACATTTACATTTCTGTTTTTTAAGGCGATGAGGTCATCCAGCTTTGTTTCATCTATATAAGGCGAAATAATCAAAACTTCCTCTTTCGCATTCAATATATCATTGTTTAATTGAGTTCCTGCATTTTGCCCAACAAAAACTTCAATCGCTTCACTGGGCTCAGTATCAATTCTAAAATAAAATCTTTTGTTTTCTTTAAACACGGTTGTATTTCTTAAGTTTTCTCCTGATCTCAGGGGGGCAAATATACATTTTTTCTTAAAAAACGGGACTTATTATAATAGGCGGTATTTGTTTTTAAGATCGTTTTCTATTCCCAAACTTACAGGTATTTTCAATGTATATTTTATGGGTTTCCGTAAAGTGAATTTATTTTAAGAGGAGTATTAATACTTATTGCTTCGAGTAATGCTCAAACCGGAGGCTCTATGAAAGGTTAAATACAGCGATAAAAACCGATAACAATATCTATACAGATTTGGCTAACCGATGTTACGGATGAAAAACAAATTTAATCTTAGCCTTATCTTCTCACCTATTCCTTATTTTTGCAGAGAATTAAGTTTCTAAACTGTTATTCTAAGATATGGACAATACACTTGCTGACAATAATCAAATTGAAATGGTTTCTAGCTTCTCAGAACTGATAAATACTGATTTTCATGGGAATAACAACGCGCTTTGTTGGCATAGGAGCCTACATGGAGATTTTGAAGAAATTGTGTCCAACCTTCAATTAAAAGAAAATGTTACAGAAGTTTCTATTGAAGACCTTTTAGAATTGAAGCTATCAGAAGATGGAAATGCTGCGCGGGAAATTATTTTGAATGATTTGAAAGCATTAACTGATTTTGGAGCATTACCATCCCTCAATTTGCTTAAAAACTATGAACGGGATGAAGAATTTGATTTTATTTCAACAGATGTGTATTCCTATCATGTAGATCGTTCACCGGTAAGTACGGATACTTTTTTATGCACCTATCATGGTGCAGCAAGTGATATTTTACCCAATGATCAGGCTGTTCAAAAGATTTTGGTTCCGGAAGTTCGGGAAAAGATTAAAGAATTGTATGATGGCCCGGAAGCAGAATTTGAAACCTTTTTGAAAGACTGTTTTTTTGATCTTCATTACGAGCCTAAACCCAATGCAGAGCCTATTAATTTAGGGATAGGACATCTTTGGCGCCTGGCAGTAGATCATCCCGCGCAGCAGGTTTTACCTTGTGTTCATAGAGCGCCTGTAGAAAACGATGGTGAATACCGATTACTGTTGATTTGTTAAACCATTTGATGAATATTTTTTAATGGCCATAGCTGACAACTCTTGAAATTTTCCAACCCTCATCGGTGTTTTTCCAAATATGAACGAATTTGAAAGTTCCACAGTTGGTCATACTTCCATTTTCTAAACGACAGAACTGATGCAATCCAGTTTGGATAGCTCCATAATCCTTAATGGGGTATACTTCCACACTCCCTGGGACAAGTACTCTTCTGGTATATGCATAATTTTTGGACACTCTCCGAAAATTATCAACAGTTTCTTCATATCCAGCCAAACCGCCAACATCATGAAAGAATTCAAGGTCTTTGGTGAAAAAAACTTTAAGTTGATCAATATCTCCTTTATTAGCCGTGTTGAAAAGCATACTGTCTTTCTCCATAATCGTATGATACAGCTCTTTGGAAACAGGTATGTAAGGTTTTGTTTGGGAAAAGACCGTTGAACCCAGTAAACAACATAGTATAATGGATAAAAATCTTATGAATGTAATTTTTTTCATGGCTTCAATGGTAAGTATAAGATTAATTGATTGAGTAAATCTAAGCATTAAATTTCCTACGGATTTAAAGTTTTCCAGCAAATTAATATGTCTAATAAAAATCAGTAAATGGACGTAACTCAAAGTAAAAGAGTATACTAGCTTTATTGTGAAATTCAACGAATGTTTTAAGAAGATAACCCGTACGTCTTTCTACCCTGGGCGACATAGGTACGTATTGTTTTGCATAATAAAAAACTCTGAAAATGTCAATCTAATTTTTATATTTGCATCTGTCGGATTTTAAATCTAAAGAGATTATAAAGATTATAATAAAAGGTCTGAAAATAAACTAATAATAAACAAAGAATACTAAGAAATGGATAAAATTAATTTATTAATTATTGTGAATATAATCTCTTTATTCATTTCACTATTTCTTGCATTTTTCCTGATTACACTTAAAACAAAGTACAAAACAAGTAATTCTCTGTTTGCTGTTTTTCTGCTATTAAATGCAATAGATATTAGTGAGCCTTTGTTTAACATGATGACTGATGGACCATCGAATCTGGGGATGTTTAGAACCACTTTCGCTTTCCTGCAAATTCCTGTCTTTTATCTCTATATAATATCAGTCTGTTACTCCGATTTTAAGTTAAAGCTGAAATATTTATTACATCTGCTTCCTTTTTTAATAGTTAATTTGGTTTTACTGCCTCGTTTTTATACTGTAGATGTAGCATCGAAGATTAGTTTTATTCAGAATCGTCAGAATATGATAGAGATCCAGTTCATTCATATTTTAATACATCTTCAGATTGTTATATACCTCATTACTGTTTTTAGAGTACTCAGAAAATCAAAGAAACTCTATCTTGAAAACTATGCAGGGAAAAGTATTAGCTCCTATAATTGGCTATTTCAGTTTACCATTGTATTGACCATTCTATATACGGTAGCTCTTTTAAAAAACATCTTCAAATTTTCTGATTATCCTTACATTTCGGAATGGATCAAAATCGGACTTTGGGTATCTTCTCTTTTTATTTTTTGTTGGTATCTATTCAAGGCATTAAATAATCCCGGTCTTTTTAGAAATATCGATTCGAAATTAAAACTTGTTTCCGAGATTGTTTCCGAAGAGAAAAGCAGTGAACAGTCAACAGTAAATGAAAAAGAATATGATGAAGAGCTCTTGAATTTGAAAAAATATATGGTTGAGAAAAAACCTTATCTTAACTCTTCACTAACTATTCAGGATATTTCTAATGAGATTGAAATTCCTGTTCGAGAGCTATCTCTTTTAATCAATCATCAATTAGGACAGCATTTTTATGATTTTGTGAATGCCTATCGGATCGAGAGTGCTATGAATATTTTAAAAGATGATACAAAAAGTAAGGTCACGATCCTTGAAATTTTGTACGAAGTTGGCTTTAATTCAAAATCTTCTTTTAATACCGCTTTTAAAAAACATACGGGAAATACACCGACTTTCTATCGTAAAAGTTTATAATTCAGTGTTTTGTAATTATTCATACTTTTTTTCGAAAGATTCGAACCTATTTTTTTGAACAAATGTGATCGATTAATTTTATTCGGTCGCATAGCTTTAATGTCTTCCACATCTTTGTATCGAAATAAATTTTTAACCAAAATACGATACAATGAAAAACGTTCTTTATTTTCTAATTCTTATGGTACTGGTTTCAAGTTGCCAGACAAGTAAAAAAGTTTTTGCTGAAAAAAGAGACTACAGTTTTCTTACAGATAGTTTAAAAGTTGATCAACAATTAGAAAAGTATAAGCTTCCGGGATTTAGCCTTGTTGTTTTTGAAAATTACAAGATTGTATATTCAAGTCAGGTAGGAGTGAAATCAATGAATTCTAATGAAAAATTAGATGTAAATACTGCTTTTTCTACAGCATCAATCACAAAGCCCATAACAGCACTTCTTTGCCACATACTTGAAGAAAAAGGGTTAATTAAACTGGATGAGCCAATTGATAAATATTTAAAAAGATGGCATTTACCAAAAAGTAAATTTACAGAAAGCAATAGCCCAACCTGGAAACAGTTTTTTAATCATACTTCGGGTACCAACCAAGGTGGATTTTCAGACTACTACGAGGGAGATGTAATTCCGACGATAAAACAAAGTCTTTTAGGGCAGATACCAAGATATGATAAGGAAATTGAGTTCCTGTTCACGCCGGGAACCGACTTTGAATACAGCGGAGGTGGATATGTAATTGTTCAAATGGCATTAGAAGATACTTTCAATAAATCGATTGCAGAATTGGCACAAGAACATCTTTTTTCACCTCTTGGCTTGAAGAATACCACCATGATACAACCCAATGAAAAAGGATTTCCAACGAATGTAGCTTCTGTTCATGATAAAGATGGAAAAGTTATTAAAAAAGGCTTGCCGATTACCCCGCAGATTGGAGCATCAGGAGTATGGTCTACTCCCACAGATCTAGCTAAGCTTTCTATTGAGATACAAAATGCTTTACGCAATAAAAATAATAAAGTGATTTCTCATCAGGTTGCCAAAAAAGTAACGGAAGTCACAGCCTTGAAAAATGCTGTTGGAGGTTGGGGTTATGGATGGCAAAAGTCTGTTGCTTATAACAACTATGATTGGTTGATGTGCAATGGGTCCAATACGGGAGTAGGAGGGAGTATTTTGGCTACTATGGAAGATGGGAATGGTTTTGTAATTCTTGCAAATGGGGAAAAGCCTAATCGTATTCCCGTGATGAACGAAGTCCGCATAAAACTTCTGACATTAATGAACTGGAATAAGAAAGTATCCAATGAAAACATTCAGGAACTCCCATTGAATTTAAAAAAGCAACTTATCGGAACATATAACGACTTTCTTTATGGGCAGGGGGCGGAAACAAGAATTGTAGAAAAGAATAACCGTCTCTATGTTGAATCTCTATTTTTGGGATATTTTAAAGGAAAAAATGCTAACGAATTGCAGTATCTGAAAAATGGGACCTTTAAAATTGTAGATTATCCGAACACATTAAAATTTGATTTCAGTAATGAAAAAGTAAACTCTGTCATCTTAACAAGAGATTCCATGAAAACAGAAGTTCAAATGATTAAAAAATAAGTCCAATATATATTTAAAAACAAAAAACTTAAACCAATAAAGAATGAATCCATTATTTTTAATTCCGGCCGTATTAATCATTGCAGGCGTAGCTTTCATGATCATCATGAATAAAAAACACAAAACTGCAAAATCAGAAATTGATTTAGATTCCGAAAGAACTAAATATAACCAATACAAACAAGAGCTTTTAGCGCAGGATTTTTCAAAACTAACACAGTGGATGGGAGGTAATCCCATTGATGCTTTTACTTCAGCATCTGTTCCCCAGTCAACAACCCATAAAATGCAGGAACTTGTAACTGACGGAATAAAAAATGTAGCATTATCCGCAATAGGTGTAAAGCTTAAACGAATTGAAACAGATTGTTTTTGGGCTTTAAGTGGAAATGATCTGCATTTTTTCAGCACCGATACAGTGGGCGAATTAGATGAACATATTGTATTTGATCATTTTAGAATAGAAACTGCCAGGCTTCAATACGGAGGGATCTTGAAATCGCAGCTAGGTGTTTATTCAAAATCATCAGAAGAATATTTGCCCAAAACACATGTTATTACTTTTGATATTGACGGAAGTTCTTTATCTCTTGAAATTCATGACAGACTGAATTATACAGTAGATCCGGAAGATATGCTTAACCTCAAAAAGCAATTAGAGACCAGAGCAAAATATCAGGTAGTCGGCGAAAAATTCGTCAAAATCTTACAAGATAAATTTCCTAACCTAAAAATATCTTAATATAACATGGGATTTTTTTCAAAATTTTTAAATGCATTTAAAAGCATACGCTTAAATGATAAAAACTCAGTAAATGGCTATTTGCTAGATCATTTGCTTGTAGGTTCAATGTATGCCGAACAACAATCGGCATACTTGAATTCTTATGAAACAGGTTTAAACAAATCCGATATTACAAAGCTAGTTGATACCTATTGGGGAATATCAGACCAAAATCAGGCTATAGAAATTCTCCAAAGTCTACACACCAGAAATCAAGATAAAAATCTTGATATTGTATATAAAGCGTTTGAAAATCCAGAAAACTATTTTGATATTTTAAGATCAAATATATCCAATGAAGACAACGTTTTTGATTACTATTTAGGTCTGTTCAGAAAATTAAGAAATGTGGTTCCTGAATTGATTGAACAGAAAATTATCACAGACTTTGTTCAGCTAAAAAAAGCAAAAGATAGTGGTTGGAATTATGGGAGAGGTGTATTTCTTGCGCGCTGCTGCTACGAATTAGATTATATTTCTGAAAAGGAACTCATAGAATATGTAGCAAAATCCCATCAGGAATTGAAGCAATATTGCAGCACGTGGAAAGAATATACAACAAGTTATATTGTTGGAAGAGCAATTTGGGGTGGGGGTAGTAATAGCGGAATGGTACAGATTGCAAATGATTTATTGAATAACAAACAAAGTCCTCTTAAAAATAGAACATACATTTGATTGGAAAAATTGTATGTTCAACACCCAAAAAGTATGAAAAACTCAAAAGCGTTATTTTTTTTAGGAATGAGTTTACTCTCTCTCAAAAGCTTTTCACAAATCAAAACGATCGAAGAGAAAGTCAGCTTAACTGAGAATAGGATGAGTCTTTCCGAAAAATTATCAAATTATATGCAGGCCCAGACAGATATCAATGGGTTTAGTGGTGCTGTACTCGTTGTAAAAAAGGATTCTTTACTTCTACGTGAGGCTTATGGATATGCAAACTACGAATGGGGGGTAAAGACAACCGTTAATACAAAATTCAGCTTGGCTTCCGTAAGCAAACAGTTTACTGCGGCAGCTATTCTGCAATTGGCAGAGCGTCAACTTTTATCCGTTGACGATCCCCTGAATAAATATTTTCCAGATTTTCCAAAAGGTGATCAGATCACAATTCATATGATGCTTTCACATATGTCAGGGCTTCCAATGGACTTTGATGAGCTTTATCTTAACCAGGTTTCTTTAAGCCAGGATCATGCATTGAATTATATTGCTCAAAACGAACTTTTATTTACGCCGGGAAAACAGACTGCGTATAGTAATATCGGGTATTATTTGTTGGCGCGTATTATAGAAAAAGTAAGTGGTAAAAGCTATTCGACATACTTGAAAGAGAATATTTTTGATTCGCTGAAAATGGATGAGACTGGCGTTATGACAAATGATGAAGTGATCCCCAATATGTCTGACCGATATATCAGGAAAGGAAAAAATTATAACAAAAATCCATATATCAATTGGATATTCAATATTGGACATGATGGGATATACTCCACAGTAGATGATCTTATAAAGTGGGATAGAGCTCTATATGGTACATTAATTTTAAGTGAAAAAACAAAGCAATTGATGTTTACCGCCTATAACGAACAAAACTTCGGATATGGTTTTCTGATCAATCCATTTTATAATCAGGGACATCAATTGATAGCCCATGACGGTGGTTTTTTCGGTGCCATGACTTCCCTCAACCGTTATACAGATGATGATTTGCTTGTCATTGTTCTGTCTAATAATCAGTCTCCCTCTTACTTGCTTGCATATGGATTAGCTGCAATGTGCTTTGGTAAAGATGTTGAACTGCCCTATCATCATCAAAAGGTTAAAAACAACGGATCTCTTTATAAGCTTTTTATAGGAAATTATGGAGATATTAAAATTCTTGAAAACAATGGAAAGCTCTATTATAACGACTTCGAGATTGAACTGTTTCCGGAATCAGATCATAAATTTTTCAGGTCAGATGATGATAACAGAACTGTTGAATTTATTAAAGATGCCAAAGGGAAATACTCTGGTATTAAATTGATTAAGGCCGGCGTGATGGAAATACGAAAAAAACAGGTTTTAAATAACAACTAGTTGCAGCAATTATCTTAATGGGATATTAGTCTCTTAATATGGGGATTTTAACAAAGCTATCGTTGTACCATTTTACTTTTAATGGTTCTTTAGCGTCTTTTATGGTCTCATCGGTTACAGTTTTACCTGTTCCGTAATTTAATTCAGAAAAAGGATTTTTATTTACATTAAGGTAGATTAATAATCTGCTTCCTTTGCTAAGTCTTTTGCTTACTAAGTGAGTATTAGAGAATGGAATGCTCTCAATTGTATTGGGTTTTAGTAATTTTCTTTGAGTAATATCATTTGCATAACTAGCCCGCCCAATGAAATAAGACAGATGAAAATATTCTCCATTCGGCATTACTTCGTATAAGGTTATACCAATATCCATATCTAGTTTGTTAATGCTGGCTTTAATGGTGCCTAGGAATGAACCATTTATCAACATAGATTCTTTTAATGGCTCACTAATAAAATTAAACCCATTGGCTGTATCAATTTCTTTCCGAATAAGAGGTTCCGGATAATAATCATTATTTGTTGTTTCTCTATCGACAAAATCAACTTCTTGCGAAAGATAATTTGTCTTAACAGGTTTCTTTGGATTCAGCGTATAGAATTTTCCAGACTTGTTGTGAGTTAAGTAGAGCGTTAAAAAGCCATCATTCATTTTATCAATTGATGGGGCACTTCGCCATTTGTTGGCACCCATTACCTCATAGTTGATTTTGTCCTTTAGAATTTCTGGTTTAGTCCCATTTTTTAAAATATAATCAAACCATTGATACGTAATTTTATTAATGTCAAACAATGCAACCGGATCTACCTTGTATTCATACAAAATACTTTCTCCGCCACTCTGTGTACCAAAATGTCCGTAAGGCCCAATGATAAGATAAGCGGGTGTTTGCGGACTATATTTTTGAAGCTCTCTTAGATAATACAATCCGGAGCTTTGCCCATCATTGTAATAACCGTCAAATGCCAAAATCGGAATTTTTATTTGTGTAAAATCCTCTTTATAGGGTGTCATTTTTTGCCAATAGCTGTCGAAAGACGGATGACTTATCCATCGTTGAAACCATTTGTTAGGAACCCCATCTATGCTGTCTAATTTTTTGTAGGCTGCCCCGGTTTCCCACCATTTGTTTTGCATTTCACGGAAACGCTTTCTGTCATTTCCGGCTATGGTATCCAGATATTTATTGTTTCCAACATAAAATGACCATTCATAATTGGGGTTTACGAAAATATTGTTTTCTACGGGTAATCCCTGACCCGGTCGTGCAGCTACTGAAGGTACAATTGTTTTGAGGGCAGGGTGTAGGGTTTTGCATGCAGCCCATTGAGTGAATCCATTATAACTTCCGCCATACATCCCGATACTTCCATTGCTCCATTTTTGTTTACTGATCCAATCAATAACATCGTAAGTGTCATTAGCATCATTTTCGTATGGAAATATTTCGTCGGGACTAAATCTTTTTCCTCTTGCATAGGCAATAACACCCACATAGCCATTGTCTACAGATCTCTTTAATGATACAATGTCTCGACCGGTATCTCTAACATATATAGTGGATTGGAGGATTACAGGTTTAGGAGTTTCATCCCCCTTTTTTCTTACAACGATTAAAGATAGGGTTGCCCCGTCTCTTGTTTTTACAGAAATGCTATCTTGTATGGTATAAATACTTTTTAAATCTTCTGATTTTGCTTTTTTAGTTTGTTGTGCTGAGCCAATAAAAAATGCCAGAAATAGAATGATAAAATTCAAAAATACTTTCATGAGTTATTTTTACTTAGTTTTTAGATTTATTATCTACTGTCCTACGTCTGAAGTTAATGGTTTTTTACATATATGAAAATAGTCTTATTACTTTTTTTAATTAATTCAAAGTAATAAGTTGATTGTAAATCGTCAGCAAAAAGTGTACTGATTTAGGCTTTCACTTAAGGAGTGTTTCATAAGAGATTAATTTTTAAATT
>NZ_JAWRWZ010000758.1:0-240 GCF_046535285.1 Chryseobacterium sp. SIMBA_028
CCCGAACCCCGGCTATCCCACTTTTGCCATGACCAGCCGCCTGCTCCATGCCGTCCCGGTGCAGTATCCGCTTTACCCGCACAATGATTTCCAGCCGCATATCGAGGACATCGAAGCCCTGATCACCCCGCGGACCAAAGTGCTCATGCTGAACTCGCCGTCGAATCCCCTGGGCGCCGTCATCAGCGAAGAAAGCACCCGCCAACTCGTGGAACTCGCTGTCCGCCACGATCTCTGGAT
>NZ_JAWRWZ010000759.1:0-240 GCF_046535285.1 Chryseobacterium sp. SIMBA_028
CAGGTTCATCTCATGATATTTTAGTAGTTTTTGTCCGTTTCTTAGATACTTTGAGGCTGGAGTTGGCTATAAGTATTTCCTTTTTTAGTTGCCTGAGGCTTTCAAAAAAATTATCTTTGTTCAATAATTTTTTACAGAAAATACATGGAAAACAGCAGATATCCGAAATTCACGTTTACATGGATCGGCGGTTTGGTTTTATTGGCAGGATTAATGATTGGAACGATGTCTGTTTCCTTT
>NZ_JAWRWZ010000760.1:0-240 GCF_046535285.1 Chryseobacterium sp. SIMBA_028
TAGTAGAGAAGATAGGTTTAAGTAGGGATAAGCTCAGGGAGATGGGTGCTTTGGAGCCGATGCTTAAAGGCTATGGTAGATGGAGAAGTTAAAGGCAGGGGAGACGATGTATATTCATGGGCTTATGGATAGGAATGGGAAGACATATCAGAGGAATATTAGTCGTGATTAGGGTATTGAAGACAAAACAAGATCATATCATTAGCCTTTTTTTCGTAACATCTCCTTTTTTCGATTAAC
>NZ_JAWRWZ010000761.1:0-240 GCF_046535285.1 Chryseobacterium sp. SIMBA_028
GGCCGTACAAACCATTCTTTCCCGGGAGTATCGCCAGCAGGTTCTGTCCCTGGAAGAGGTGACCGCACTAATTGCGGGCATCCCCGCTGCTGCCGGAACTGAACCGCCTCAGTAAAGAAAGCGCGAATCAGGCGCCGATGACACCGAATCGAGGCTGGCCCGGAGCGCCGCCCTTGGCATTAGTCGTCTCGGGCCTTCCTGGTCGCGGCGTCATTGGCCTTTTGGAGCGCTTGGACGAGC
>NZ_JAWRWZ010000762.1:0-240 GCF_046535285.1 Chryseobacterium sp. SIMBA_028
CCGGGGCGAGCCCCGCTTCGAAGAAGTGCCGTATCTGGACGGTCTCGAACCGGTCGATGCCGGCCGGGACCGGGGTGTGGGTGGTGAAAACCGTGGACGCCCGTCCCGCTGCCAGGGCCTCTTCCCACGTCAAAGCGTTGTTGGGATCGGACATGGCTTCCTGGATCCGCTCAATCCCCAGGAAACCGGCGTGGCCCTCATTGGTGTGGAATACCTCCGGGGCGGGGTTGCCGGTGAGCT
>NZ_JAWRWZ010000763.1:0-240 GCF_046535285.1 Chryseobacterium sp. SIMBA_028
TCGTCCTGTAAGGAGCTCACATGAGACGCCTCCCGATTTTTCTCTGCGTCGATGTTTCGGAGTCGATGGCCGGGGAACCCTTGATGCAGCTGCAGAAGGCCATGGAAAGCATCGTGGGCCAGTTGCGCCAGGATCCGCATGCACTGGAAACCGTGCACATCTCGGTGATCGCCTTTGCCGGCCGCGCCGGCATGATTGTGCCGCTGGTCGAGCTGATGTCCTTCTACCCGCCGCGTCTGC
>NZ_JAWRWZ010000764.1:0-240 GCF_046535285.1 Chryseobacterium sp. SIMBA_028
TCCGCCTTAACCGCGCGCATTGGACGCGCGCATTGGACGCGCTGATGCGCTTACTTCCAGTGACCGCTTCCGCCCCCCGTTCCGCCTACGGTGCTGACGCCACCTGACATGAAATTGCCAAGGAATTTGCTGCCCTTGCCAAAGAAGTTCACGTTCAACATGACCGGACTGGCATTGAACTGAAAGCTGCGGGTGTCGGCATAAAGCAGTTCGATGTCTTTCGTAAATACGGTACCGAAC
>NZ_JAWRWZ010000765.1:0-240 GCF_046535285.1 Chryseobacterium sp. SIMBA_028
GATAGAAATTACCGTCCACTTTGGTACTGGCGACCAGAATTTCACCGCTGTAGAACAGTTTCATTTTTATGTATTGATTCAATGCATTCAAATCTTCTATATTGGATCTCAAATAGCGGAATACCAGCACGCTCAGGTCTGAATCAGACAGGAGTTCAAACTCAAAATCGTCTGTAATGATCTCTGCCACGTCTTTTGTCAGATCAATCACGGTGTCGGTATATTCAGCAAGCTCATCAT
>NZ_JAWRWZ010000766.1:0-240 GCF_046535285.1 Chryseobacterium sp. SIMBA_028
TTAGGATTTCCGACAACACTTACATTGTATCCGTGTTTGACCAATATTTTATATACACCTTCCCAGCCGGATCCATCTGCAAAAGCTCCATGTACCAATACAATATTTTTTACTTTTTGCTGTGCGTTTAATGTATTAAATGAAGCAAAAAATACGATCATAATCAGCCAGGTAAACCAATGTGAATCTGGTGATTTTCTTATTTTTAAAATATTTTTCATAATAATAGTATTTAAATAT
>NZ_JAWRWZ010000767.1:0-240 GCF_046535285.1 Chryseobacterium sp. SIMBA_028
CTTTGCAGAAGATATTTTAGCATCAATGATCTTCGTATCACTTTCTTTGGTGTTCACGCCGCTTTCAATAGTGGTGATATTTTCAGAAGTTGCGTGCAGATTTGCTTCCGCCATTTTAACCTGATTGACGAATTCTCTGTTGTCTATGACAATCAGTGTATCACCTTTGTGTACAAACTGATTTTCGTTAAATCGTATCGTTTTGATGAACCCTGAAACTTTACTCGAAACAGGCGTAAT
>NZ_JAWRWZ010000768.1:0-240 GCF_046535285.1 Chryseobacterium sp. SIMBA_028
TTTTGAATTTTAGCAACCGATCCTGATGAGAAAGATATAGGTAATGCTAAAATTTGATTATATGCTTTATTTTGGAACCAAGCAATATCAAATCCAAAACGATTCTTAAACATTTTCGCCTCAATACCAAATTCCATATTTTTAAGATTTTGAGACTTCAAGTCAGAATTTCTTAAAGTTGTATTATAGGCATAAATAGGAGTATCACCATAAGAAGGTTGTACAAAATATCTGTTTAAT
>NZ_JAWRWZ010000769.1:0-240 GCF_046535285.1 Chryseobacterium sp. SIMBA_028
CAAAGCGTCCGCCCGCCCATCAGTAGCCCGGCGAAAACGCGTTATCAGGGCGTGTACAAGAAGAGTTGCAAAAACCCCAGCGCAGAGCAGTGCTCCGATCGCAAACGAGGTTCCGATTCCGGCACCGGTCGGGTGAAGATCCGGCGCCATGTTGGCTGCCAGCACCGCACCCGAGACCGCTGTGCCGAAGGAGCTTCCCACATTGCGCAGGACCTGATTGAAACTTACGGAACTACCCAG
>NZ_JAWRWZ010000770.1:0-240 GCF_046535285.1 Chryseobacterium sp. SIMBA_028
GCGTTGGATATCTGTTCAGAATATTTCCTTAAATTTGGAGGCCATCATGCTGCTGCAGGACTTTCCATGGAGAAAGACAAGTTTGATGCTTTCAAAATAAAATTTGAAAAAGTTGTTGCTGAAAAGATTAAGGAACATCAGAAAGAGCCTTCTATTTTGATAGATTCTGAGATTCAGATCGATGATGTGAACAGAGAGTTTATTAATTTCCACAGAAAGTTAGCTCCATTTGGTCCACAT
>NZ_JAWRWZ010000771.1:0-240 GCF_046535285.1 Chryseobacterium sp. SIMBA_028
ACCTGCTCCTATTGATGAAAGAAGAAAAATAATTTGATTTTTAGTATGTAAATTTTTAATGTAAAAGAAATATAGAATATTAGAAAAACATTCTATATTCAAATATTATAAGGATAGAAAATTATTTTTTAATCCTCAATAAATTTCCCTCTCTGATGTGGCGTAGGTAGATAGCATTTTTGGTTAGCCAATTTCATTCTGTTTCTGGAAATAATATCATAAACACTATCACTTAGAAAT
>NZ_JAWRWZ010000772.1:0-240 GCF_046535285.1 Chryseobacterium sp. SIMBA_028
TGCAGATGTTGCTGAAATAGGAACTACCGACGAAAGAGGAACAGAAGTTTTCTTCCAGCCGGACAGTACAATCTTTCAGGAAACAGTTTACAATTATGATACTCTTGCAACAAGATTACGTGAACTGGCGTTCCTTAATAAAGGAATTACAATAACCCTTGTTGATGAGAGAAACCCTAACGAAGACGGATCATTTCCTGCGGAAGTTTTCCATTCTGAAGGAGGATTAAAAGAGTTCGT
>NZ_JAWRWZ010000088.1:0-367 GCF_046535285.1 Chryseobacterium sp. SIMBA_028
AGATAATACGCAGATTCTTTGGCCAACGGATGGAGGACAACTATGTTACTCAGCGCTCGATTCATACGTCACTATTGATGGGGTCATGATTCATCCGGTAAAGAATAAAAAATTATTAGGGCTTTTTGAGAATAAAAATGATGCCTCACATGGGAATTATGCTAACAATTCATTGATTGTACTAAATTACAGTGACACAATTAACATAAGTGCATTGTTGGAGAATTACGGATTAAACTATTTCAAAGATAGATATTGGATCGAGTATAATAAAAAATGCTTGTGGATGTTCCCGCTTACCGCTGCGACGGTATGGTTTATATTTTCAGGACCTTTTCTATGGTGGTCAACAGCACTTCTTATATTT
>NZ_JAWRWZ010000773.1:0-240 GCF_046535285.1 Chryseobacterium sp. SIMBA_028
GGCGGCGGCGAAGCGACCACGCGCCGTCTTCGGCATCCGTGAAAGTGGCCATCGCATCGGGGGACAGATGCATATCAAACCTCATGAAATCCGCTTGCGGCGGCAAGCGGGGGAATTCTGTTCTACCCTTAGATGGTTATCGAAGGTGCAAATGTAATATCAATCCCCCATTCCAAGGCGACTAAAGTCGCATGCCCTTGAGCAATCGCACCGGTTGCCTTTACCCCACCCTGCCCTAAC
>NZ_JAWRWZ010000774.1:0-240 GCF_046535285.1 Chryseobacterium sp. SIMBA_028
CGCCTAAAATTATGGCTAACATAAGATTGACCGTGCTTGATTTAATCAGCTGATTTGTCTTTTCTATATTTTTAAATTCGGTAGAAACGGTGAATTTATTCTCGTCCAGTTTTTGAAGAGCAGAGCGGAGTTCTTTGGGAATTTCATCTACATTATCCGTAAAATTCATCATTCTGTCCATTCCGGTTTTCAAAAGATTTTTGGGATTGATCTTTCGGGTAAGAATTTTTTTCGTGTATG
>NZ_JAWRWZ010000775.1:0-239 GCF_046535285.1 Chryseobacterium sp. SIMBA_028
GTGTCCGAGCCACGCCAAATAACCTCTACGTGTGGATTTGCCCAGATATTACGACGCTCTTTTCCGAACGAAGGAAGCTGGCGCATACGCTAACCGCCGCCGGCTTCCACAAGAATGATCAAGTGTGTCTCGACGTCGACGGCGGTTCGATCACGGTCTGTGCCGCTAATTGAGTTTTTCTTTATTTTTCGCAGCAAAAATCTGCCGTTCGATCGCCGAACGGTAGTGCCGACTATTCG
>NZ_JAWRWZ010000089.1:0-366 GCF_046535285.1 Chryseobacterium sp. SIMBA_028
CGGGAACACTGATTCGGATTCGGCAGCACCCGCCTCTCGCCGATCGGAGGTTGGCGCCTTTTCAACCACGAACTCTAGGTCCCCGCCGTCATCGGTCGGACTAACAGTTGCGCGCCCACACTGTGTTGTCACGTGACAACTGCACATTGCGCCCCTGCGGAAACCGCTCCACCGCCCGATCGGAATGTATTGCAAACTACGTATTACGTTTCAAATGAAACGATTGTGGTCATATTGAAGGCACCCTGCAGAATTTCAGACCCGGTCGCGCACGCGCCCCTAATTCAAGCCGGCAATGGCGGATCTTTCCGTGAAACAACATGAAGAATGCCTAGCAAACCGTTGCGCGATAAGGGTTTCCGCTTG
>NZ_JAWRWZ010000776.1:0-239 GCF_046535285.1 Chryseobacterium sp. SIMBA_028
CGTCAAGGATAGTTCTGTTACGCGGTACTTGGATGCTGCCTTTATTAAAGCTGTTTATCTCGTGGATGGCGGTCTAGAGGCCGAGCCAGTGGCGTTTTTCTCAATAGGTGCGCAGGGAGGTCTGCCCGCATTAGGATTCAACCCGTTCGCATCGCCCCGAGTTCCTAACCCGTCAGCAATATCGGCCTCCGGCCTTAGCTTGATAAGGGTGGTTATTGGTAGTGCCTCTGGGCTTGGGG
>NZ_JAWRWZ010000777.1:0-239 GCF_046535285.1 Chryseobacterium sp. SIMBA_028
CAAGCAATTATTCGCCATTCATGGATTACGTTTACAAGCAGAGCCGCTCAAGATCAATAAAATTGATGCCAATAGTAGTAGTATGACGCTGGAATTTGCACCTGATAAGTTACTGACACATCAATGATCTGTCGATCATCACTCGTTCTACCACTAGAAGTAACTGATGCACCATTCGCTGTAACGGTGCCAGACAATGTCATACCCACAGGAAGTACATCTCTAATAACAAAACTAGT
>NZ_JAWRWZ010000778.1:0-239 GCF_046535285.1 Chryseobacterium sp. SIMBA_028
CGTCTGATACACCAAAGTGGAGCACCAATAGCCCGCTTTTTATCGAATGGGCTTGACCAAGCTGTCACACGTATATTCATGGCAGCTTCCATGCTTTCGACCGATCGTATTTTGATACAACGAGATCTTAAAGGCACACCTGCTCAACATATTTCCATGATGGCTAATCAAAGTCGGGAGTTGATACCCGCTAATAAAAGACCTACACAACAACAGATGAAAAAAGTCATTAGGGAATG
>NZ_JAWRWZ010000779.1:0-239 GCF_046535285.1 Chryseobacterium sp. SIMBA_028
GCCCGCATCTTCGGCTCGATCGTCTCAGAGGAGATCGCAGAGGTTCGGTCGACCCTCGAAGTGATCGCCGGTCCCGGTGCGCGCCTGGGCTACTTGGTGGAAACCATGCTCGAAGCGAAGCGTTTGGACGTGACGGCAGTGTGGGTGGACGCATGGACCCTCGGGCGTCGCAGTGAGCTGTTAGCGGCCACCGTGCGGAGCCAAATGGATGCTTGGCAGGACGTCATCCGGGTGGTTCT
>NZ_JAWRWZ010000780.1:0-239 GCF_046535285.1 Chryseobacterium sp. SIMBA_028
CTGAACAGTTGGCTGTCCGAAGTTTTTCTCGTAATGGAGCTCAATAATATCGTTAGGAAGTTCCAAAACAATATTTCCTTCAGGAGAATCGATGAAGCCGTCGGTAATCATTTTATATAAACCTTCAACATCTTTATTCATATTTTGAAATGAAAAAGATCTGAAAGTATTTAGATTAGCGGTATTAAGATCCTGATAGTTGATCGTAAATTTATCGTCTTTTTTATATAAACCAACGG
>NZ_JAWRWZ010000781.1:0-239 GCF_046535285.1 Chryseobacterium sp. SIMBA_028
GGTTTCATTTCTGTCAATACTTCAGGAAATACCCTTGATGCCAATGCAATTCCGGTTCCTAAAGAAGATGCAGACAAAGCAATGGATGCTGCGGCTTGTATCGGATGTGGAGCTTGTGTTGCTACTTGTAAAAACGGATCTGCAATGCTATTTGTAGGAGCTAAAGTATCTCAGTTTGCATTATTGCCGCAAGGTAGAGTGGAAGCGAAAAGAAGAGTTCTGAACATGGTGCACGCAAT
>NZ_JAWRWZ010000782.1:0-239 GCF_046535285.1 Chryseobacterium sp. SIMBA_028
GTTTTGCTTTTAATGAAGATAAAACCATGATCAGAGCCAGTCAGGGACATTCTATCGATATTAATCTGGCTTTGATTCCACAACAGCCACCGGAATTTCTCTATCACGGAACCGCTCAAAGTAATCTTGATTCCATTGTTGAAAAAGGAATTGAAAAAAGAAGCCGTCAGCATGTTCATTTAAGTGCCGATAAAGAAACAGCCACTAAAGTTGGTATGCGTCATGGAAAACCAATAATT
>NZ_JAWRWZ010000783.1:0-239 GCF_046535285.1 Chryseobacterium sp. SIMBA_028
CTGCAGGAATTCATTGTAACAAAAGCAACAGTCAGAACTGTTAGAAACCATAGTTTTTTCATAGGAAAATTGTAAAGAGTTAGTATTAAATTAAACTGAAACAGATAAATTTCTCTTTTATGGTATTCTTTTATATTTTCTTAAAATATCGATCACAGGCTGACGGGGAAGGGCATACGATTTATTTCCATTGACACCTTCCATCGTTTCAGCCGCTAACATTGCGTTAATGATTGATT
>NZ_JAWRWZ010000784.1:0-239 GCF_046535285.1 Chryseobacterium sp. SIMBA_028
TTAATGAATGGCTGAAAGACTTTGCTTACAGAATAGATATGCCGGTTTGGCCGTTTGTTTTCAGTCTTATTGTGTTGCTTTTACTTACGTTTTCTGTGGTAAGCATTAAAGCGTATCAGGCCACAAAAGTGAATCTTGTAAAATACCTGAAATACGAGTAAACTGTAAATCACACGCTTTTCTATCAACTATTAATTATCAACTGTCAGTCAATTTATTATGAAAAAATTATTCTTCAT
>NZ_JAWRWZ010000785.1:0-239 GCF_046535285.1 Chryseobacterium sp. SIMBA_028
TTCTCTGTCAACGAAACTCGTTCCAAATTCATCCAAAGGCGACAAATCTTTCTTCCATTTTTCATTTTTAAGATTCATAACGCCCTGCCACGTGAAAAGCATCGCATTTCTGGCATTTCTTGTAGGCATTACACAATCCATCATATCGATTCCCAATCCAATAGACTCCAGAATGTTCCATGGAGTTCCTACTCCCATAAGGTATCTTGGTTTATCTTTTGGCAGAATATCGGTAACCT
>NZ_JAWRWZ010000786.1:0-239 GCF_046535285.1 Chryseobacterium sp. SIMBA_028
CGGCAATCGCAAACCGGCTGACCATTCCCGGGCCGCTTGCCGAAACCGCGATCGGTTCGCCGTTCTTCAGTGCCGTGCCGCCTTCGACAGCTTCGAAGAGCTCTTCAAGCGCCGGCGCATAGAGCACACCCGCCACCGGGCGGCCGCGGTGGACGACAGCTACGCTGACGCACCAGAGGTTCTGGCCGGCAAGGAAAGCCCTTGTGCCATCGATCGGGTCGATGATGAAGACAGTGTCG
>NZ_JAWRWZ010000787.1:0-239 GCF_046535285.1 Chryseobacterium sp. SIMBA_028
CATCAGAATTCTTTCTTGTTTTAGCAATAATTTCTTCAATAGGGTTTACAATACCTAAAGCATTTGAAACCTGATTTACAGAAACTACTTTTGTTTTTTCGCTTAAAAACTGATCCAGGAAATCCAGCTGAAGAATTCCGTTCTCATCGATTGGAATTACCCTAAGCTTGGCTCCGGTTCTGTCACAAAGCATTTGCCATGGAACAATATTGGAATGATGCTCCAGGTAAGAAATGATT
>NZ_JAWRWZ010000788.1:0-239 GCF_046535285.1 Chryseobacterium sp. SIMBA_028
GTATGTCGATGGTGGTGGTCGAATCTATGTGAGCGATCTGGCATATGATGTCGTAGAGCAAACATTCCCAGAGTACATCGATTATTACGGTTCTGACGAAACACCAATCAACCAACCAGAAGAGGTTGACAGCGCCACGACAGGTGAAGACTCTATCACTATCCGTAGTAATATCGAGCCGACACTCAAATCATGGCTAGAAGAAGTCACTTGTACGCAAGGCGATTGCTTGAATACTG
>NZ_JAWRWZ010000789.1:0-239 GCF_046535285.1 Chryseobacterium sp. SIMBA_028
CGAACGGATGGCGGCGGCAAACGCTGCCTTGCCAAACGGCTCCTGCCCTGGAACCATGAACACGACATCGTCGGACATCAGGCTCAGCACGGTGGCGTAATCGCCAGTTTTGCTCGCGCCAAGCCACGCGTCTACGAGGTTGCGGATCGCGCGTTCGTCGTCTGTCATGTCATCCACCCTTTCGCCAACCGTTCAAAGATACGCAGAATATTGCACCAACATGGTTGGATAACCAATTG
>NZ_JAWRWZ010000790.1:0-239 GCF_046535285.1 Chryseobacterium sp. SIMBA_028
CATTTAATCAATCCCTATTAAATATAAGTACTCATCTTACTCCAACAGATTTAGAGTACTGCGCTTTAATAAAACTTAATTTTGATACTAAACAAATTGCTACATTAAAAAAAATATCAATAGGTTCTGTAGAAAGTAGAAAATATAGAATAAGAAAAAAACTTAATATCAATAATTCTGAAAATATTTATACTTGGATGACTAAAATTTAAATATATAAATATCCGAAAACATCCCAT
>NZ_JAWRWZ010000791.1:0-239 GCF_046535285.1 Chryseobacterium sp. SIMBA_028
ATTAGAAACGGCACAGTTATAAAGGGAAACTGAAAATCCTGCGGTCCCTGTATAATTGGTAGGATTGGTGTTGACGTATCCCAAGCCACAGGTATTCGTTGGGGTAGAAGTGATCAGTGAACAGATATCTGCTGCATACGTTGCTCTCAGCGTATGGATGTTGTCCATATAAGAATCATTATTGGTTCTGAATCTTGTAAGATCAGTACTGATGTTTCCGGATTCTGTATAAGCAATCT
>NZ_JAWRWZ010000792.1:0-239 GCF_046535285.1 Chryseobacterium sp. SIMBA_028
CTCGTGGGCTCCAACCTCGGCGGCGACATCGATCGGTCGTCGGTCACGGGGCGCATCGCGGGCAGCTGGGCCACGTTGGCGATGGGCGGGCTCGTCGGCGAAAGCTACACGATTGCGGGCCGTCCGGAGAAGCTGGGGACGATCAGCAACAGCTCGGCCAATACGACCATTTCGGGTGGGGTCGCGGATCAGAGCTGGGTCTACGGCGGCGTGGGCGGCCTGGTCGGCGTTAACCGAGG
>NZ_JAWRWZ010000793.1:0-239 GCF_046535285.1 Chryseobacterium sp. SIMBA_028
TGTCCACCAGCGGGCGAGGAGTTCCGGCGTCGTCAGGGCCGCCCATACTGACTCTTTGGGGTGCGGGAAAGTGCGTTCGAGGCGGATGGCGTTTTCAGTCATGGGGGTTTTCCTTGTTCTGTGGGTCGGTGCCTAGTAGATCGGCCAGGGCGTCGAGGCGCTGGTTCCAGTACTGCTCGTAGTGCTTGAGCCAGCCGCTTATCTCTTTCAGGCCCGCGGGCTGGAGGTGGTAGATCCTG
>NZ_JAWRWZ010000023.1:0-43460 GCF_046535285.1 Chryseobacterium sp. SIMBA_028
ATTTAAAAATTAATCTCTTATGAAACACTCCTTAAGTGAAAGCCTAAATCAGTACACTTTTTGCTGACGATTTACACCTGAACTGGAAATTGCAATTAACGGCTCAACTAATACGGAAGACAATAAAATGCTGCTTGAAGCTAAAAAAGTTACAGGCAATATTATTGGAATTTTTGACGAGCGAGATTATACATTCTCTTTATATACTGTTTATGAAGATAACGGAAAAACATTTGTAAAAACTTCTTTTAAAAACGGTCAATCCATGATAGAAGAAATAGTAAAAAGCAATGTTAAAAATGGAATAAAATTAATTAACAAAGACGGAGGAAGCCAAGGAGAATATTATATTTTAAATAATAACATTCTTGAATTTTACAACAAAGAAGATAAAATGTTTACGAAAGGGGTTAAACTTTAATAAATATATTTCATGGCAGAATATAGAATAAACTCACAAAATGATACAATTAATTTAATCCTTAAAGCATTAGAAGAGGTTTCTGTGGGAATAGGATTTTCAGTCCTGTGCGATATCGAAGTTATAAAAGGTAAAGATTCTTCTACTATTATTTTTAAGACAAAAGAAGAAAGAGAAATTAAACAAAGTGACTTTTTTATGTTGGGGTATTTTGTTGGGAGAGATTTTGAAGAAAAAGTATGTGATAAATGCAAACAAATAAAGTCCTTGAATTAAAAATGTATTAATTCCGATCAAATATTGTAAAAATTAATAATTGAATCACTGGAATTTGAACTTACTTATTATATTTATGGTTTACCATAATCTAAAGTTGTAAATTTTCGTTAATTTACAACTTTTTTAATAACTATTTAGTAATCCTAAATAAAGATAAAATATAGGGAAAATACCTATTTATATCATTTACTTATTTTATTTATCTTGCCCTATAATTAAGAATAATCTTACGACCTATAATTTTCAAGATCGCTTGGTCATTTTATTATTCATTTCTAATTTTTAAATTTGTTAAAATGCAAAAAGTTGATATGACAGAATTTCTACAAAAGATATTAAAAGCAAACCTATTTGATATAGGGGATCACGATACCAGACTAGAACAGTTAAAAAATTCGATTAATGATTTAGTTGAAACATTAGAAAAAGATACTTCATTAATTCCGGTTTATACATTGGCTACTCTTGATCCAAATACTTCTGATACGGAACAAGTATTTATTGATACGGAGATTATAATTACAAAACATTGGGAAGCTCTAAGAGTTAGACATAATGAAATGCCCAAAAATATTATTAGAGGAGTAATTATTGCTGCTTTATATCAACTTGGTAAAAACAATAGTATTACGGCAAGGATAATTTATTTAACTGGGATTAATTTTTTCCCTTATTTAAAATTAGGAAGTGAGAAAGATATAGTCCAAGAAATGCTTTTAGAATTGAGCGAAATTGCAGAAAAAAATGCAATTGAGGAATGGGGACTAACTAATGAACTAAATACATTTAAATTACCTACCTTAAAAATAAATGATTTCAAATTTGGAGAGTTTAAATTAAATAAAAACCAATTAAAAACGGATTTAACGACAGCAATAGGAAATAATAGTGGTGGTTATGGGAGTAATCATGGGGGGGCTTCTGCATGGGGACCACATTATGCTAGTAATGCAAGTGAAGGTATTAATGAATTTGTTAAAGATGCATTAGTTAGTTTTAGCTCATCGTTATCCCCAACCTCTATTGAAACGCCAATAAATAAATTTTTTACTGACTTTAAAAAATCACTAGATGAAATCTTAAATAAATCTTTTTCACAAGTAAACTCAATTAGAATGAGAAGTGATATACTTTGGTGGAAAGAATCTTTTTATTCTGAATCATATAATGATAGTTATAGGAATTTAAATGAATTTATTTTACCATTTGCTGCCGCAAGAGACTTATATTTTTTAGTCCCAAAGACTACACCAATAAGTGTCGATTATTTATTGAAAGAAGTTTTATTTTTAGTAAGTGATAAGAATAGTAAAGATTATACTTTTAAGTCACTTCTTGAAGCACTAAATACAAAAGAAATAAAAGAAGTATTGTCTCCTTTATTTAAAAATATTTCTACCTATAAAGGAAAAATAAGTTTAATAGATTTTATTACTCTTTTAATTAATGATAAGGTGAAAATTTCTGATTTTAAATCAAGAACAGGAATTGACGGCAAAGAAAAAATAACAAATCTTAATATTGCGATTTGGATCTTCCACGATTTAATGGTTAAACACTTAATTGAAAAGTAATAATATGGCAGATAAATGTTCTCAAGATTCCTGTTTTCCAGATGATACGGGCTGCAATATTGAGGGGTGTGATAATTTTACAGATTGCAAATATTACAATGCTATATTACTTGACGGAGAAGAAATAAATAATGTGGGTGGGGATTTTACAAAAGTATCATGGACAGGTAATTCATTTGGCTTAGAGGATTTGAAATTTTTAACCGCTTCCTCTAAAACAATTATGGTAGGCGTAACTGGTGCGGCAAGTGCTGGAAAAACAACCTTCTTAGCATCCCTATATTGTCTGATAAGGAATGGTGAAAAAATTGGTGATTATGATTTCGCAGGCTCATTAACCCTAAATGGATGGGAAGATATTGCTTGGTATCTAGGATGGACAGATAAAGGGAAGGTTCAATTTCCTCCCCATACTACTAATAATGCAGGACGTGTTCCAGGGTTATTACATTTAGCATTGCGAAATTCAACTAATGAAAAAATTAATCTAATTTTTACAGATGCACCAGGAGAATGGTTTGATCATTGGAGAAACAATACTGGTGGAGAAAGTTCGAAAGGAGCTAAATGGATTCATGAAAATAGTAATGCTTTTTTATTATTCGCAGATTGTGAAATGCTTTGCGGAGAAGAAAGAGGGATAGCTAAATTGCAAATTAATTCTGTTGCTGATAGACTTCTTGAATATATACACAATCGACCTTTGGGATTAATTTGGTCCAAATCTGATGTGATAATTAAGGATGTTACAAAAGATCAAATATTAGAACATATAAAACAAAACGTTCCAATTTATTTTAACAATTTTGAGACAAGTGTTAAAGGCGGAGTAGATAATGTTTTTCACAAAAATATTTTAAGATCAGTAGAATGGTTAATTGATTCTATGATTAGTACTAAAAATAGAGAACTTGAAATCCCATCACTTATTCCAGATGATTTATTTTTATCAAAAAGATTAATAAATGGCAGATAATAGTAAGAATAATATATTAGTGATTGGAGGACCTAATGTTGGAAAGACGCATTTTGGAGGTCAATTATATGGTCGCTTAAATAGTAAAAAATTCACTTATAAATTAAATACTGATAATCGACCTGATGATTTAACTATTTTCGAAGATGTATTAGATAAATTGTATCGAGGTAAACGTGCTGGACATACTGAAACTTCTGCAAACAGAAGTGTTGTATTAAATGTTACAGATGACGAAAATAATAATATTATATTTTCTTTTCCAGATTACGGAGGTGAGCAAATAAGAGAAATCGTTAATGGACGGAAAGTTAATAAATTATGGAAGAGATATATTGAAGATAGTACAATTTGGATGTTATTTGTTCGTTTAGATGACTTATTGGTAATAGAAGATATTATTGCTCAAGGTATTCCTGACTCAAAGGAGATAGAGAAAAGAAAAAAAACTGCTCCTCCGATAAATGTATCTGATGCTGCTTTTTTTGTTGAATTACTTCAAATGCTTTTGTATATTAAAAAAATTCCTATTTCTAATAAGACGAATTTTCCTAAATTAACAATAGTGTTGTCATGTTGGGATATTTTAGAGTTGGAAGCTGGGATATTACCAAGTGATATTTTAAATATTAAAGTTCCAATGTTGTTTCGCTTTATTAAAAACAATTGGTTAGAAAATAATTTTAATATTATTGGATTGTCTTCAACTGGGAAATCTTTAACTGACGAAGCTGACGAAGAATACATAGATGAAACACCAATAAATTTTGGATATATGATTGACGAAAATGGAAATAGAGAAAGTGATTTAACATTAGTAATAAAAAGTTTAATTGGAACAGAATAAAATTATAGTCCATCAGGCATTTTACGGAGAAGTTAATAAAGCACATTCATGTATTCGTCAAACAATAAATGATGTAGAAATTAAATCTTTTTTAACTTCGTTTACTGATAGACCAGCAGCATTACCAGTTGGACAACAGTTATTACCATATTTGTCGGCAAGCTCCTTTTTTAATTATTATTTTATATGTAAAACTATTCCAGACTTAAAAGCAAGTAGATCTGGAATGGTATTTTCACATGTTTTAATATTTCAAGTAGATGATCTAGATAAGATAAACAATATAGAAGGCATACTAAAATATCTTGTAGATAATATATATATACCTGAAAATCTAGCACCCTTAGAATTCGACATAAATGAAGTGCAGTATTTTGAAAGAAGTAAACGGCAACCAAAATATATTCAGCAATTTATAAATTCATTTATATTAGGAACTAAGCCTATTCTGTTTAGTGGATCTATTGGCTCTTTTAAAAATATACTGCAAGTATTATGGAATGAACCAGATTTTTTCAAAAGACAAGATCTAAAATTTAGAGCCAGCTTTACACCCTCTGACCTAGAAAGAGATAAAGATTTAACAATAGTTACGATTCAAAAAGAGTTTTTAAATAAATGGCAGGGTACTGAATTAATTTCAGATAACGATAACAATTTGATTGATATTGAATCACCCACAGAATTATTATTTCTAGGTTTTAAAGAACATAATCTATTTTATAACTTCCTAGTTGATTTAAATAGCGACTTAACTCAAATAAGAAATTTCTCACAATACGGAAAATTATATGAAACTTATAATCAGCTTAAAACGGTTAATAATGCTGATTTATTGAGATCACAAATAAGGCTTATTTCTAACTTTTCACCACACCAAAGCCAAGGGAAAATTATTAAACATAAATTTCTTACACATTTTTTAATGCTTATTGATAAAGGTATTGATAGGAATATTAAGGCTTTAAAAAATATTAATTGGGATAGTTTTGAAAATGGACAAAAACTTGTGTGTGAGTCAATTTCTAATTTTCTGATACGCAAGTTAAATTCACCTCAAGTAACAATTTTTGAGCTTGCTGAAATCGTTAATTTGGCTATTGGTGAAAGTAATATGAATTGGTGGCATAGAACAATAGTTGATGTCATTAGGAATTGCTTCCAAGATCAACAAAAGCAAGTTATTGATAATTTCTGGAAGCTTATCGATTCTTCACAAGAAACTCTAAAGAACATATTGACTATAATTACACCAATAGAGGAATGTGAAAAAATATTATTAAGTTCTTTTCCTAATAGTTTAAAAAGTGAAATTAACGAATCATTGCTATCTAAATCTATAGACAATAAATGGTATTTGTTTCATGCAAAACTCTTACTAATAGAATATCCAATTGAGGTAAGTATTATTAGGCAAATCGAATTAGAAAAAAATCTTAATTTGGAAATTTCTAATGGAACGAAATATTTGGTTAAACAATTATCTGATGAGGAATTATTATCTTTTACTTTAAACAATAACGAGATAAAATTAATTGATTTAATTGTAGATAGAATACTTAATAATAAATCATTAATGAAAGGTTTTAATCCATATAATGGAGCTTGGTTAGAGATGTGGAAAAAGTTAATATTAAAGAAGAAAGAAGTATTTTATGGTATTCACGGAAAAGAAAAGGAAACAGTTAATTTTGTATTGGATAATATTCTTAAAGATGCAAGCTTTGATTTTGATATCTTAGATTTAATTTCTATTTCGACATTTTCTGATATTTCTGAATATGTTAATAGGAAAGATATTTGGAATAAAATGCCTGCTGATATAAGAGACCGATTTATCTCTTCCACAGCACCAACGGTTCTAGATAAACTTAATAAAGAGGAAATTGAAATTAATGATGTTGAGGATGAATTAGTAAGATATATTATATCTGATGGGTTTATGGGTAAACTATTAAATCAAGAGAAAGATAATTTTGAATATGTTCTCAAAGTTTATGAAAAATTCAGAAATCTAAAGGATGGTTATTTAGCGGATTATATTAGAAACTACCAAAAAGATATAACAGAAGAACAATCGCTTAGGTTAGGGAATCTTGTTAGAGAACAAAATTTTGTTAATTCTGCTAGAATAATAGAAGATAAATCCAAATATAAAAATTGTTTTAAAATAGCAAATGATGCTTGTAAAAGTATTCTCAAAATTGATTTATTTGAATCTATATTGGGTTTCAACTTATTTGGGAAAGAGAATAAAGAAAGATATAAAATTGATAGAATTATGGAGCAAAATATAAAATATAAAGCAGTAGCTCTTCCGGTTGTTGTAATTCTAACAGCAATAAAGGAGGAATATAGAGCAATTAGAGAGCATTTAATAGATATTATTGATGCCGATGAAAACGATACATCTTATGAAAAAGGCATTTTCAAATATGGGGATAAGGAAATAGCTAATATTGTTATTAGGGAATGTGGACCTAAAAATACAACTGCTTCTCAAGAAGCAGAAAGAGCTATCCAGTACTTTAAGCCTAATGCAATGTTTTTTGTTGGTATTGCAGGATCAAGAAAACCAAATGATTTTGTTATTGGGGATGTAATTTTCCCTGAAAAAGTATATTCTTATGAAGGAGGGAAATCTGAAGAAAAATCATTTGTTGCTCGACCTGATATTGCAGCAATGACTTATACATTAATTGAAAAAGCCAAAAAAGAGAGGAATAAAGATGATTGGAAAAGTTTAATAAAAGGAAATTGGGAATTAGAATCTGTCAAAGCTGATTTGGGAGTTATTGCATCTGGAGAACAAGTTGTTGAACACTATGATTCGGAAGTAGGGGTTATTTTAAATAAACATTTTAACGACACTTCTGCTGTTGAAATGGAGGGGTTTGGATTTGCAAAAGCAGCAAATAAACAGGGACGAAATACTAGAAATATGGAAATAGGTATTGTAAGAGGTATTTCAGATATTATAGAACGATCTAGTACGATAAAAGAAGATAAGGAAGATAAGCGACCTGCTGATGCAAAAGCTTTTGCTTCTGCAACAGCGTCTGCATTTACCTTTTGGTTAATTTTAAAAACTTTTAGTTAATATTTATTGGCTGTACAATAAATATTATTGCTGCAATCCTGAAATGATAATACAAACAGTAACACATTTATTAAATTTCTTGGGCAATTGATTAAATAATTAGTTTGTGGTTTAGAAAGACTTTTCTTTAAAAAGCAATACTTAGAGAAATACAACACTTGTATTTTTAACCAATAGAATTACTTTTAGTACATTTTTAGTACAAATAAAAACAGAAAACCCTCGTAAGTATTTAATTTACAAGGGTTTTTCTTTTCAAAAAGTGGTCCCACCTGGGCTCGAACCAGGGACCACCTGATTATGAGTCAGGTGCTCTAACCAACTGAGCTATAGGACCTCAAAACTTGGTTAAATTTTGTGTTTGCAAAAATAGTAAAAATTATTTCACTACAAAATTTTTTATTGCTTTTCTTGGCAAAGTTCTACCAGCACCCCGTTTGTAGACTTCGGATGTAGGAATACAACTAATTTATTATCAGCACCTTCTTTAGGCTCTTCAGAGATAAATTGAAATCCTTCTTTTTTTAATCTTTTTACTTCCTCTACAATATTTTCTACGCCAAAAGCCAAATGATGGATGCCTTCACCCTTTTTTTCGATGAATTTTGAGATTGGACTTTCGGGATTACTGGCTTCCAGTAATTCAATTTTGCTTTCTCCTGTTTCATAAAAAGACGTTACCACGCCCTCTCTTTCTACAGTTTCTTTTTTGTAGGATTCTTTTCCTAATAATTTGGTAAAAAGCTCATCAGAGATCCCCAAAGACTTTACGGCAATACCGATATGTTCTAGCTTCATAAATAGTAATAAGTATAATTAAATCGTAAATTTGATACTCCGGCTGAATTTCAAAGTATCAATTCAAACAAAAGTACTAAATTTGCATAAATTATGGAAAGTAACAGACAAAGAAAAGTAGCACAAATTATTCAGGAAGACTTCGCAGAGCTTTTCCGTAAACAGGCTTCAGAGAGTAAGCAAAGTATATTGGTATCCGTTTCAGATGTAAAGGTAACGGCAGATTTGGGTATTGCTAAAATTTATTTAAGCATTTTCCCACAGGAATTCCGTTCTGCTGTAATGAAAGAAATAGAGGAAAACAAGCCTCAATATAGAAATTTCATTGGTCAGAAAATGGCAAAACAGGTACGTATTATACCACAACTTAACTTTTATCTTGACACTGCTCTTGATGATGTTGAAAAATTGGAAAGAGAATTAAGAGGCGAAGGTGACAACCCTGTTTTGTAGATCTTGAAGAATATTCCATTTTACATAGCATCCAGATACCTTTTGGCAAAAAAAGGCAGTACCGCTGTTACGTTCATTACGTGGCTTGCAGTAGGTGCCATGACGGTTGCTGTGGCTGCAATGTTCGTGATCATTTCCGTTTTCTCAGGTCTTGAAGATTTGAATAAGGACCTTATCTCTAATCTTCATGCAGATCTGACCTTAAAAAGTGCTTCAGGAAAAACCATTAAAAACTTTGATCAGGTTGGTAAGGTTTTAAGCGATAATAAAGAAATCCTTAACTACTCCCGTATCATTGAAGAAAAAGTATATATCAATTTCAACGGAAAAGGTGACATTGCTTATTTAAGGGGGGTAGATTCTGCTTATATCAAGGTAAACCCCATCAATAAAGATGTGTTCTATGGAACCTATCCAAGTTTTAAGTATTCTAATGAGGTATTAATGGAAAATAGTCTGGATAACAGATTATCAATTCCTGTTGATTCTTCCAACCATTACGCAACGGTCTTTATGCCGAAAGCCGGAACCGGAATTATCAATAAAGAAGAGGACATTTATAATAAAAGGGATATTCTGGTCACAGGGGTATTCCCGGGGAAAGATCAACTGGACAATTACATCATCTCTCCTATTGAACTTACCGAGGAATTATTAAGCCTACCAAAAAAGTCGGCCTATCAAATTGTTATTAAATTAAAAAATCCGGAAAATGCAGATGCAGTAAAGCAAAGCCTGCTTTCATCTTTTGGGAAAAGCATTGAAATTAAAACCAAGGAAGAAGAAAACGCTGCTTTCTGGAAGATGATCAATACTGAAAAGATGTTTATCTACTTAATTTTTGCATTGGTAATCTTCATCACCACATTTAATCTTGCCGGAGCCATCATTATTTTACAGCTTGATAAAAAAGAACAGGCAAAATCACTTATTTCATTAGGTTTCCCTTTAAGTCATTTGAGAATGACCTATTTCTATACAGGAATTCTTATTGTTGTTTCCGGAGTCATTACAGGATTGATGCTTGGAACAGCCTTATGCTATTTCCAACTCTACACAGAATTCTTCAGAGCCAATGAAGTATTACCATTCCCTGTAAAAATAGTAGGCAAGAATTACTTGATCGTAGCACTTACTGCTTCCCTATTTGGGTTTGCCATTTCCTGGTTCTTTTCAAAGATCAGCAAAGAGTATATTACTAAAAGTTAATATACAATATTTTCACATTTCGTTAAATTAACCCATTACAGTTTCGTTTTTTTGTACCTTTACGGCCCAATTTTAAAGAAATGAAACGAATTTTATCTTTTTTCTTATTAAGCTTTGCATTCATTAACGCAATCGCACAAGCTCCTCCTGGTTATTATACTCCGGCAGTGGGTTTAACAGGAGCTCCTCTTAAAACAGCTCTAAGAGAGATCATCAAGGCAGGGCACCAAGACAAAGGCTATTCTGGCTTGTGGACAGCCTATCACACAACTGATCGTGATACAACGTATGAAAATGATGGAACCATATTAGACATCTACTCTGAAAACCCTAATGGACCTGATCCTTATAATTTCAATGTAGGGACCAGCCAATGTGGACAGTATTCTGTTGAAGGACAATGCTATAACAGAGAGCACATTGTTCCTCAAAGTTTATTCAATGAAGCATTCCCTATGAAATCTGACATTCACTTTATCCGTGCTACAGATGGGAAGGTAAATGGCATGAGATCTAGCTACCCTTTCGGAAAGGTAGGAAATACAGTTTCTTATACTTCCCAGAATGGCTCTAAAGTAGGAAATTCAGATTCTCCCGGATATTCAGGGATTGTATTTGAACCTATTGATGCATTCAAAGGAGATGTGGCAAGAATGATTTTTTATTTTGTAACAAGATATGAAACACAACTTGCAGGCTTCTCTTCCGGAGATATGCTTGGAGGATCTGCTTTTCCAGGTCTTCAGGATTGGGAACTTCAGCAACTTTTAGCCTGGAATGCCATGGATCCTGTATCCGATGCAGAAACGGCTAGAAACAATGCAGCATATACATTTCAAGGAAACAGAAATCCTTTTATAGATAATTCGGCCTATGCTCAAATGATTTGGGGAAGCCCAATTGTTGACAACCAGGCTCCAACAGCGCCTACCAATTTGGCAACCAACACGCCTACTTCAAGCTCAATCTCACTAAGCTGGACTGCAGCAACAGATAATATTGGGGTAACGGCTTATGATATCTATGTAAATGGTACATTGAAAACTACAGTATCTGGCACATCTACGACTGCTACAGTAACAGGATTACTTCCACTTACATCATATACATTCTACGTCATTGCCAGAGATGCTTTTGCAAATAATTCACCACAAAGTAATACAGCAATAGGAATCACTCTTGACGGACCTGCTACAGGAGGAGGAAACTGTGGAACAGAAGACTTCACTAATATTCCTACATCTACCAACCCTGCTTATAATACAAGAGTATGGACCAACAATAACATAACGTGGACTGCAACAGATGCAAGAATTGATCAAACCATCAACGGTAAAGCAATCACCCTTAGAAATGGTACTTTAACAAGTTCACCGATTTCAGGAGGAATCCAAAGCCTTACCTTAACCACTCAATTAAAGTTCAATGGAGATGCTGGAAATATCAATGTTTTTATTAATGATGTGAATGTAGGAACTATTCCTTATAGCGCAACAGTAAAAACCACCACAATCAACAACATTAATGTAAGTGGAAACATTACTATTAAGCTTACCAATTCATCTACAGAAGACAGACCTGCTTTGGATGACTTAACCTGGACATGTTACAATGGATCATTAGGAACCAGTGAAACAGCAAAAAGCAAGTCTGAGTTCACAATCTACCCTAACCCGGTAAAGAATAATGAACTGTTTGTAAAAGGTGAAAACCTTAGCAAAATTGTAAAAGCAGAGATCTATGATCTTTCAGGAAAAGTGATTGAAGTGATAGCGAATCCTTTCAAAAACTCAAACAAGATTAATTTAAAAGGGTTGGTAAAAGGAACTTACCTTCTAAAAACAGATAATTTCTCTACCAAATTCATCGTAGAATAATTATTACAAAATATTTCAAACCAAAGGCCGGATTTATCCGGTCTTTTTTTTAATTTTGATCATATGGATTCCAATAAAAAATTAGGATTAATAGGACGTAATATTTCCTATTCCTTTTCTAAAAAATTCTTCGAAAATAAGTTTCAAAAGCTTATGCTTAAAGACTTTTCCTATGATATTTTTGATCTGAATGAAATTGATGAAGTGGAAAACCTTTTTTCTTCGCCTGAACTTTTAGGGTTCAATGTAACGATCCCTTACAAGGAACAAATCATTAGTTACCTTGATACATTGAGTGATGAAGCTGAAAAAATAGGAGCCGTAAACTGTGTTTTGATTGAAAATGGTAAAAAAACAGGATATAATACGGATGCTTTCGGTTTTGAAAAAACGCTCTTCCTCCATAAAAAAAACTCACAGGACAAAGCTTTGATTCTTGGTAACGGAGGAGCTGCAAAGGCAGTAAAATATGTACTGGATAAACACAATATCCCATCCAAGACGATTACAAGAAGCTCTGAAACAAACTTTGAAAACCTTGATGAGGAAACCGTTCGGGAGCATAAAATCATTGTGCAATGTACACCAGTGGGGACATTTCCAAATGTTGAAGATTGTCTGACATTCCCTTTTGACGGGCTCTCTAACGAACATTTGGTTATCGATTTAATATATAACCCAAACTATACCCAATTTATCATCAAAGCCTCTGAAAAAGGAGCAAAAACAGTAAACGGCTATTATATGCTTGAGCAGCAAGCAGAAAAAGCTTGGGAAATTTGGAATTTTCAAAAAAAATAACATAAATTAGTACTTTAATTGGCCTTACAGCTATATTCAAAGGATATTAACGCCACTCACATAAAAGATTTGCTATGACTACAGAAAACAATCTTTCTGAAAACGAAGAAAAGAAAAATCCTAATGACGTATCTCAGGAGACCTCAGAGAACACTATTTCTCATGATGTAACCCCACATGAAGATGATGCAGAACACCTGGAAGAACATGAAGAAGTTGAAATCTCCCTGACTGATGCCTTAAAGGAAATGGAAACAATCATCAACACTCAAAATGCTGGTGAAAATTTCAAAAGATTCAATCAGTTAAAAGAAAAAGCAAGTCATTACATCCATGATGAAGTGGAAGATAAAAAACATGAATATGTAGATGCCGGAAATGCTCCTGAAAACTTTAGTTACGAGCACCCGTCACAGACTAAATTTTCGGCCTTGGTCAATATTTTTAGAGAAAAGCATGACAACTTCCAGAAAGGACAGGAAGAAGAGCAGAAAAAAAATCTTGAACACCGTCAAAGCATTATTGAAAGATTAAAAAACCTTTATACCAATTCTGAACCGGGAACCAACCTTTTCAAATCCATTCGTGAGATCAAAGAAGAGTGGTCAAAAGCCGGACAGGTTGCTAAATCTGAGTTTAAAATCCTTAACAATAACTATTTCCACCACCTGAATCAATTTTATCAGATGCTGGATCTGAATAAAGAATTTTTAGAGCAGGAATACAGTCACAATCTTGAAAAAAGACAGCATATCATTGCCCGTGCTCAGGAACTTGAAAATGAACCTGTCATTCAGAAAGCTTTGAATGAACTTCAATATCTTCATAAGCTTTGGAAAGAAGAAGCAGAACCTGTAGCAGAAGAATTCCGTGAGAAAACATGGGAAGAATTCAAGGAAATTTCTAATAAAATTCACGAAAGAAAATCTGAACTTTCAGCATCCATAGAAAAAGAACAAGGTGCAAATCTTGAAAAAAAGAACGAAATCATTGCTGAAATCCAGAAACTTTCTGAACCCGCGGAAACACCTAACCACAACTATTGGCAAAACGCCATTAAAAAGGTGGAAGATCTGCGTTCCGAATTTTTAAAAACAGGAAGTGTTCCAAGAAAACTTTCCAACCAAAATTGGAATGATTTCAAAACAACACTTAGAGGCTTCAATACAACCAAAAACAACTATTATAAGTCTTTAAAAGGTTCTCAGCAAGCGAATCTGGAAGAAAAACTTAAATTAATACAAACTGCTCAGGACAATAAGAGCAATGAAGAGTGGGATATTTCTGTTCCATTATTCAAAAAGCTTCAGGAAGACTGGAAAAAAGTGGGTCACGTTCCAAAGAGCATGACGAATAAAATCTGGGATGAATTCCGTGATGCTTGTAATGCTTTCTTCAACAATTACAGAGAAAAGAGCAATACTTCTACAGATAACTGGAAAGAGAACTATAAAAACAAAAAAGCACTTCTTGAAGAGTTAAAAACAGTTTCCAACGATGAAGGAAGCATTGAAAAAATTGAACAAATCAAGACATCATGGAATAATATCGGGAAAGTTCCTAGAGATAAAATTTCAATTAATACAGAGTTCAATAAGACCTTAAGAGAAAAATTAAAGATCAATAAAATCAATGAACTTGAGCTTAAGGAAGAAGGTTTATCTGAAAACCAACTTACCGACAAGGCAAGAAAGATCAAAAACCAAATCTCTGATCTTGAAGGAGAAATTGTAAAACTGGAAAATAACCTATCTTTCTTCAACAAACCATCAAGGGAAAATCCTCTTTTAAGAGACACTTACAACACCATTGATGAAAAGAAAGCTCATCTGGAAACATTAAAGCAGAATCTCCACAGCATCATTGCCGGAGAATAAACCTTAATAAAACAAATAAAGGCGGAGCAAAGCAATTTGTCTTCGCTTTTTCTTTTTACCAACATGAACAACGACGAATTATATATTAAAAGATGTATTGAGCTGGCTCAAAAAGCTCTAGGCAAAACCTACCCCAATCCCCTTGTGGGAAGTGTAATTGTACACCATGGAGAAATTATTGGCGAAGGCTACCATCATAAAGCTGGAGAACCACACGCTGAGATCAATGCCATCAATTCTGTTGAAAATAAGAGCCTGATTCCTGAGTCAACCCTCTATGTTTCACTGGAACCCTGTGCCCACTATGGAAAAACGCCACCCTGCGCTTTAAAAATTAAAGAACTGGGCTTTAAAAAAGTAGTCATTGGCGCTATGGACTCCCACGACAAAGTTAACGGAAAAGGAAAAAAAATTATTCAGGATGCAGGGATTGAAGCCGTTTCGGGGATCCTTGAAAAGGAATGTACTGAACTGAATAAAAGATTCTTCACCTATCATGAAAAGAAAAGACCCTACATTATCTTAAAATGGGCAGAATCTGGTGACGGTTTTTTAGACAAAGATTTTAAACCTACTTCCATATCAAACGCTTTGGTTAATCAGTTTGTTCACCAGTTAAGAGCCGATGAACATGCCATTTTAGTAGGAACACAAACGGCATTACATGACAACCCTGGCTTGACGGTAAGAAATGTTGAAGGTACAAACCCAATCAGAATCTTAATTGATTTTGATTTAAAAGTTCCCCAGCATTTTAAGATCTACAATGATGAAGCAAAAACACTGGTTTTAAATACCATCAAAGAAGAAACTGAAAACAACATCCAATTCATTAAAATCGGAAAAGAAAATTTTCTTACAAATTTAATAGAAGCTTTATACAGAGAACAAATACAATCTGTCATTATTGAGGGAGGCTGTTTTACGTTACAACAATTTATTGATGCTGATCTTTGGGATGAAGCCATTCTCATTAAAAATGAAAACCTAAAGCTGGGAAATGGCACGAAAGCCCCCAAATTTGACCATACAGCCTATAAAATAGAAAACTACAGGGATAATACCATTTCTTTTTTTAAATCAAAATAAAGCAATTTATCACCCGTGCATGAAATAATTTCTTTATATTAGTAATACCAAAAAATATTACCATGAAAAACATACAGAAAGTTTCAAGACAAAATTTAAAAAAAGTACAAGGAGGTATAGCCCCTAAATGTTGTTCATACTATCCGCCTGCATGGCAACATTGCTGCCCTACTCCATCCAACATGAGCTGCCCGCCACCTTGGGTAGACGGAAGTTTTCCTTGTTAAAATAATATAGATACAAATCAAAAGAGCGGAAACGCTCTTTTTTTATTAAAGGACTTTTTTACGAATACACATGGATAGTGAATCTTAAAGCTTTAAATTTGCAAAACTAACTGCTGAGAGGAAATGTTTGAATACAAAACCATAGAAAAACCCATAGAAAATACTCTGTTAAAAGAAAAAGGAAGCAAGTTCATAGGATTTGCCTACCCTATTAACAATGAAAAAGAATTAAAGGCTGCATTGGAAAAGGTTAGAACGGAGCATCCAAAGGCCACCCATCATTGTTATGCTTTCAGAATGGGATTAAGTGGTGAAAACTACAGAGCCAATGACGACGGAGAACCCTCAGGAAGTGCCGGGCTCCCCATCTACAATCAGCTACTGGCCAATGAAGTTACCAACGTACTGGTTATTGTAGTTCGTTACTATGGCGGAACCAAACTTGGAGTTTCCGGATTGGTAAAAACCTACAAAGAATCAGCAAAGATTACCCTTGAAGAAGCCAGCATTATCACAAGAGAACTGGAAACAGAAATTGAAATTCAGTTTAATTTTAATCAGCAGAATACAATTTTCACGCTCCTTTCAAAATTTGATGCCAAGGTTGTTAATTTCGATGCGAATGAAAACTGTATCCTTACAGCTTCATTAAAACTCGCACAAAGAGAAAGCATCTCAGAAAAATTATCTGAAATGCAACATGTATCATTTGAGTTTAGTGAATAACAACCTTTATAATCAAAAATAAATAAAAGGCTTACAACTTATCTATAGCCAATTCTATATTTGACATTCTTTTAGCAAAACCTTTTATTTTACAGCATAAAAAAACATCTCAGAAAACTATCTGAGATGCTATATATTTCATTTGATCTTAATGATTAATCTCTTCTTCCTCCAAGAAGTAAAGATCCCCAGTAAAGAAGTTGGGCTAAAGATCCCAAGGCTGCTACCACATATGTTCTTGCTGCCCATTTTAAACTATCCTGAACCCCTACAAATTCTTCAGCAGTTACAGTTCCTGTATCCTTAAGCCACTTCATAGCTCTATTACTAGCATCATATTCTACCGGTAACGTTACAAAGGCAAAAAGAGTTGTTACTGCAAACATTGCTACTCCAATCGCTAAAACAGTTGTATTACCATTTGGATTTTCAATTGTTCTTGAAGCTGCCATTACTGCGATTCCCGCTATAAGGACAAACTGCATCAGATTGGAACTTATGTTGACAATAGGAACCAACTTGGAGCGCAGGTTCAACATTGAATACCCTCTTGCGTGTTGTACAGCATGCCCGCATTCATGGGCTGCCACAGCTGCTGCAGCTGCATTTCTTTGCATATATACTCCTTCGGAAAGGTTTACTGTTTTATCTGCTGGATTATAGTGATCCGTTAACTGTCCGGGAACTGATATTACCTGAACATCATTAATCCCGCTATCTCTCAACATTTTCTCTGCTACTTCTTTCCCCGAAAGGCCGTTTCGCAGATGTACATTGGAATAATATTCAAATTTTGATTTCAACCTGGATGAAACCCACCAGCTCACCAGCATTGAAATACCAATAATGATATAATAACCCGCCATTTTATATAGATTTTGTGTTCAATTTTTAACCATAATGATATAAAAACTGTGCCAAAGTATACGATATTATTATTTATATTTGTCCTCAAATTACCTCAAAAAACATGTCTACAATTTCAATTATTGAAGTAAAAACAGCTGGTCAACTCAAGCAATTCGTAAGATTTCCGATGGATTTATACAAAAATAATCCATACTACGTTCCATCCTTTATTAAAGATGAAATAAAAATCTGGGATACAAAAGAGAATCCGGCCTTAGATTATTCTGAATCCAAACAATTTCTGGCCATAAAAGACAATAAGGTAGTTGGAAGAATTGCTGTCATTATTAATCATAAGGAAGAAAAAGAATTAGGCATTAAGAAGGTGCGATTTGGCTGGATAGATTTCATTGACGATGCTGAAGTTTCCAAAGCTTTAATTCAAACGGCAATCGATTATGCCAAAGAACATAAAATTGACAAGATTGAAGGTCCAATGGGCTTTACCAATCTTGACAAGGCAGGTATGCTGACTATGGGATTTGATAAACTAGCAACTATGATTGGAATTTACAATCATTCCTATTATCCAAAACATCTTGAAAACCTAGGGCTAGTAAAAGAAAAAGAATGGGTAGAATATGAAATGAATTTCCCTAAGGTCCTTCCTGAAAAAGTAGAAAAATTCAGCGGGCTGATTGCTCAAAAATATAAACTCAGCGTTCTCAAATTCAAATCAAAGGAAGAAATCCTCCCTTATGTAGAACCCATGTTCAAGTTATTGGATGAGACCTATAAACATCTTTCTACCTATACTCCGATTTCAGAAGAACAAATCAAGACTTACAAAGAAAAATACTTTCCTCTTATTGATAAAAATTATGTAATATGTGTAGTGGATGAAAACCAGCAATTGGTTTCTTTTGCTATTACGATGCCTTCTTATTCTAAGGCTTTGCAGAAGTCTAAAGGGAAATTATTTCCTTTCGGATGGTGGCATTTTTTACAGGCCAGCAAGAAAAATGATCGTGCCAACTTTTACCTTATCGGAATTCATCCCGAATATCAGAGACGTGGCGTAACAGCAATTATCTTTAAGGAAATTTTTGTACGATTTACAAGTATGGGAATTAATTTCGCAGAAACCAATCCTGAACTTGAAGAAAACAAAAGTGTACAGGTTTTATGGCAGGATTACAATCCTGTAAATCACAAAAGAAGAAGAACCTACTCATTGATGATAAATGATGAGCAATAAGTAATGAGCGTGGGTAATGCTTTCATTTTCATTACCCAGCAACCATTATTTACTACCTGCAATCTTTAAATTCTCTATATTTACTCTATGAAACCACAGCTTATCATCTTTGCTATTTTAATCGCAGGATTTATCATTTATAATTTCTTCCTACAATCACAGGATGACAGAACCAATACTGTGATCAATATTATTTTTGCCAGTCTTCTTTTTGGATATATCTCATTCATGGCATATTCTCTTTTAAAAAAAATGAAGAAATAACTTGTTATTTTTATTGATTCTAAATTGTAATTTTTCCACATTTTCAGCCGACTTTTAAGCTGATAAATTTCACCCTTTCTTGTTTATTCGCTAAATTTGCAAATTGAGATAATAATGCAAAAATGAATTTACCTGAAAGTTATATTCCAATCCTTATCCAGGCAGGTGTAGCAGTAGCATTCGTAGCTGTTTCTTTACTTGGAGCACATTTCCTAGGTCCAAAGCAGAAAAAAGGAGATTCTGTAAAAAACCAAAGCTGGGAATGTGGGGTTCCTAGTGAGGGAAATGCAAGAACACCGTTTTCTATCAAGTACTTCCTGACTGCGGTATTGTTCGTACTATTCGATATTGAAATCGTATTCTTTTATCCATATGCGGTAAACTTCAGAGAATTCGGCATGGAAGGATTCCTGGCTGTACTTACATTCGTTGCGATCTTCTTCGTGGCGTTTTTCTATGTATGGAAGCGTGGTGCCTTAGATTGGGATAAATAAAAGTAAAATTACGAATTGTGAATGATGGATTTTGGATCGCAATTCTTCAAAAGAAGATTTCTTAGAAAAATCATCCAAAATTTTTAATTCAAAATCTAAAATTTAAAATCATCTACAAGATGTCAGATAAAAAACCAGTAATAAGAACAGATGCACCTGCTCCCGAAGGATATGAAGGAGAAGGGTTTTTCGCAACAAAACTGAGCAGTGTAATCGGGATGGCAAGGAAGTTTTCACTTTGGCCATTACCATTTGCTACCTCTTGTTGTGGTATTGAGTTTATGGCTACCCTGAACCCGACTTATGATGCTTCAAGATTTGGTATGGAAAGAAACTCTTTCTCTCCAAGACAAGCAGATATGCTGATGGTTTGTGGAACTATATCAAAAAAATTAGGACCGGTCCTTAAAGAAGTTTATACTCAAATGGCTGAACCCAAATGGGTAGTAGCTGTTGGAGCTTGTGCTTCCAGTGGTGGTATTTTTGATACCTATTCTGTTCTTCAGGGAATAGATAAAATAATTCCGGTGGACGTTTATGTTCCTGGATGTCCTCCAAGACCAGAACAAATTATTGAAGGGGTAATGCAGGTACAGGCTCTTGCGGAAAGCGAAAGCATTAGAAGAAGAGATATGCCTGAATATCAGAAATTACTAGATTCTTACAACATAAGCAACTAAACGGAAATGACAAACGAATTTGTATTAGAAGCAATTACCAGAGAATTTCCGGAATCTGTTATTTCAAGTTCAGAGCCGTATGGAATGCTGACTATTGAAGTGAAAAAAGAAGATATCAAGAAGATCATTCATTATCTTAAAGATTCATCTTTGGAAATCAATTTCCTTACTGATGTTTGTGGAGTTCACTATCCTGAATTTCCTGAAAAGGAAATAGGCGTAATCTACCATTTACACAATATGATGGCTAATTTCAGATTACGTCTGAAAATCTTTATGTCCAGAGAAAATATTGAAGTAGATTCTCTTGTTGAATTATATGCCGGAGCTAACTGGATGGAAAGAGAGACGTATGATTTCTACGGGATTAAGTTTAAAGGACATCCTGATCTTAGACCTATCCTGAATATGGAAGATCTTGGATACCATCCAATGTTGAAAGAATATCGACTGGAAGACGGTACAAGAACCGACAAGAATGATAATATGTTCGGAAGATAAAAAGCAAATGGCCAATGGTATCCAGCCAATAGCCGGAAGCAAATAGCTAAAAGCAATCATTATGAAAGATAACTCATTATCTAATATACTAAACCAATACGAAAGTAAGGAACAGATTGACGGACAACTATACACCCTCAATTTAGGACCTACCCACCCTGCTACTCACGGGATTTTCCAGAATATCTTAACGATGGACGGAGAAAGAATCCTTCATGCGGAGCAGACAGTAGGATATATCCACAGAGCATTTGAGAAAATTTCTGAAAGAAGAAACTATTCTCAGATTACTACTCTTACTGACCGTATGAATTACTGTTCTGCACCAATCAACAATTTGGGCTGGCACATGACAGTTGAGAAGCTGATCGGCGTTAAAGTTCCAAAGCGTGTAGACTATATGCGTGTTATCTTGATGGAGCTTGCCAGAATTGGAGACCACCTGATTTGTAATGGAGTAACCGGAATGGACTCAGGAGCAATTACAGGTCTTACCTATATGTTCATCGAAAGAGAACGTATTTATGATATGTATGAGCAGATCTGTGGAGCAAGGATGACCACCAATATGGGAAGAATCGGAGGATTTGAAAGAGATTTCACTCCAAAATTCCATGAGTTATTACAAGACTTCTTAAAAACATTCCCTGCAAGATTTAAAGAATTTGGTACGTTACTAGAAAGAAACAGAATCTTTATGGACAGAACCATCGGTACAGGAGCTATTTCTGCCGAAAGAGCATTAAGCTACGGTTTCACAGGTCCCAACCTACGTGCAGCAGGCGTAGATTACGATGTAAGAGTTGCAGAGCCATATTCATCATACGAAGATTTCGACTTTATTATTCCTGTAGGAACTTCAGGAGATACTTATGACCGTTTCATGGTTCGTCAACAAGAAATCTGGGAATCCCTTAAAATCATCAACCAAGCATACGACAACCTTCCGGAAGGACCATTCCACGCGGATGTTCCTGATTTTTATCTTCCCGAAAAGGCAGATGTATATCAGAAAATGGAAGCATTGATCTACCATTTCAAAATCGTGATGGGAGAAACTGATGTACCTAAAGGAGAAGTGTACCATGCTGTAGAAGGTGGAAACGGAGAATTAGGTTTCTATCTTGTGAGTGATGGAGGAAGAAGTCCTTACAGACTTCACTTCAGAAGACCATGTTTCATCTACTATCAGGCATATCCTGAAATGATTACAGGTTCTGTAATTTCAGATGCCATTGTAACGATGTGTAGTATGAATATTATTGCGGGAGAATTAGACGCATAACAATTGTAAAAAGTACCATTGTAAAATGTATTTATGATTTTACAATGATCGAATAAATAAGTCATTAGTACATTGTACGTTGTACAATAATACATTTAAAAAAATGAGCGAAACAATAGCTTTTAAACCGGAAAGTTTAGCACAGGTACACAAAATTATCGCGAGATACCCTGAAGGAAGACAAAAGTCTGCCCTTCTTCCTGTACTTCACTTAGCACAGAAAGAATTCGGAGGATGGTTAGATGTTCCTGTAATGGATTATGTTGCAGAACTATTAAGTATCCAGCCAATTGAGGTATATGAAGTGGCTACTTTCTATACGATGTTTAATATGAAGCCGGTGGGTAAATATGTTTTGGAAGTTTGCAGAACAGGACCTTGTATGGTTTGTGGAAGCGAAAAGATCCTTGACCATATCAGAACCAAACTGAACATTAAAGATGGAGAAACTACTGAAGACGGTATGTTCACATTAAAGCCAGCTGAATGTCTTGGAGCTTGTGGATATGCGCCAATGCTACAGCTAGGTAAATTCTTCCATGAAAATTTAACGATAGAAAAAGTAGACGAAATCCTTGATCTTTGCAGACAAGGACAACTTGCTTTAGACTAATAAAGATTTTAAATCCTGCATTTTGGATTTCAGGTCAGTTAATTTTTAAAATAAATACAAAAAAGCTAAAGCGATAAGCCGATAGCTAAAAGCATAATAAACAATGAGTAAAAAACTTTTACTTAAAGACGCACATATAGAAGGTATCCGCTACTTTGATACTTACCGTAAACAGGGAGGGTATACTGCAGCTGAGAAAGCCTTGAAGATGACTCCTGACGAAATTCTTGAAGAAGTAAAAGCTTCAGGACTAAGAGGACGTGGTGGAGCAGGATTCCCAACAGGGATGAAATGGAGCTTTTTGGCAAAACCTGAGGGCGTTCCAAGACACCTTGTTGTCAATGCGGATGAATCTGAGCCCGGAACATTCAAGGATAGATATCTGATGGAGTTCCTTCCTCACCTATTGATCGAGGGAATGTTGATTTCATCATTCTGTTTGGGTTCAAATGTTTCTTATATCTACATCCGTGGAGAATACTCTTGGATTCCGGACATCCTTGAAGAAGCTATTGAAGAAGCCAAAGCAGCTGGATTTTTAGGTAAAAACATCCTGGGAACAGGTTTCGATTGTGAAATTTATGTTCAAAGAGGGGGTGGAGCATACATCTGCGGTGAAGAAACTGCATTGCTAGAATCCCTTGAAGGAAAAAGAGGTAACCCAAGATTAAAACCACCATTCCCGGCTGTAAAAGGACTTTGGGAAAGACCAACGGTAGTAAATAATGTTGAATCTATTGCAGCAATTGTTCCAATTATGGATATAACAGGAGCTGAGTATGCTAAAATCGGAGTTGGAAGATCTACAGGAACGAAATTGATTTCTGCTTGTGGAAACATCAACAAACCGGGGGTGTATGAAATTGACATGACGATTACCGTAGAAGAATTCATCTACTCTGATGAATATTGTGGGGGTATTAAAGATGGAAAAAAATTAAAGGCTTGTATTCCTGGAGGAAGTTCCGTTCCTATTGTTCCAGCTAATCTATTGCTGAGAACGGTAAACGGAGAGCCAAGATATATGAACTATGAATCATTGGCAGATGGTGGTTTTGCTACCGGAACCATGATGGGATCAGGAGGTTTCATCGTTTTGGATGAGGACCAGTGTATCGTAGAACACACCATGACCTTGGCGAGATTTTATCACCATGAAAGTTGTGGACAGTGTACACCTTGCCGTGAAGGAACGGGATGGATGCATAAGATCCTAAAGAAAATAGAGAAAGGAGAAGGAAAGATGGAAGATATCGATCTACTTTGGGATATCCAGAGAAAAATCGAAGGAAATACCATTTGTCCATTGGGTGATGCAGCAGCTTGGCCGGTTGCAGCAGCAATTCGTCACTTCAGAGATGAATTTGAGTGGCACGTTAAAAACCCTGAGTTATCTCAGACTCAAAATTATGGATTGGCACATTATGCAGATCCTATTCCGGCTGTTGAAAAAAATGCTTAGTTAAAATGAAGAAGTTATTAGTTGTTGGTTTAATGATGTCGGGACTTGCTTTTGGGCAGGTTAAAAAAGATACATTAGAGAAAGAATATAAACTGGAGGTAGCTTCTACTGATAAAGTAGAGAAAAAACAGAAGCCTAATCCATTAAGTAAGAAAGGTCAGGTTTTCGTTTTTTATGGCTGGAACAGAGCTGCTTATAGTAATTCTGACATCCATTTCACTGGAAACGGGTACGATTTTCAATTGAATAATGTAACAGCACAAGACAGACCTACAAAATTTGGAATCGTTTATTTTGATCCAAGTTGGTTTACCGTAACGCAGTATAATTTCAGAATAGGATATTTTATTAAAGATAATTTAGCCCTTGTTTTAGGGATTGATCACATGAAATATGTGATGGATCAAAATCAAACCGTTAACTTTAAAGGACATATTTCAGATCCTGAATATGCCGCAATGGTACAAAACGGGCAGGTAAACCTGGCAGATGAGAAGTTCCTTACTTTTGAACATACAGATGGATTAAATTATGAAAATTTAGGTCTTGAGAAATACAAAAACCTTATTCATAAGAAAAATATAGATTTAGTATGGTCCTATGGAGCCGGAATCGGATTTATGTTTCCGAAAAGTAATGTAAAACTTTTTGGTAATGAAAGAAGTGACCGTTTTCACGTGGCAGGGATGGGAACTGATATCAGATCCAGTCTTAACTTAGTTTTCTGGAAAAACTGGATGCTTAGAGTAGAAGGAAAAGCCGGTTATATTAATATGTGGGATATTAAAACTACATTAAATAACAAACCTGATAAAGCACGCCAGGATTTTGTTTTCGGACAAGTTCTAGCAGGAATTGGATATACATTTAATACAAAGAAATATAAATAACAAAGCCTATTGCTTAACGCATAAAGCTTAAAGCATATCATATGAGCGAAGAAGTTAAAAAATTCAAAATAACTATAGACGGACAGACTACCGAAGTGATGCCTGGTACTTCCATTTTGGAAGCTGCAAGACAAATCGGTGGTAAATCTGTACCTCCTGCTATGTGCTACTACAGCAAGTTAGAAACCAGTGGAGGGAGATGTAGAACTTGTCTTGTAGAAGTTTCTAAAGGATCTGAAGCAGACCCGCGTCCTATGCCAAAATTGGTAGCAAGTTGCAGAACGAATGTAATGGACGGTATGGAAGTTAAAAACCTTACTTCTGAGAAAGCTCAGGAAGGAAGAAAAGCGGTTACCGAATTCTTATTGGTAAATCACCCGCTAGACTGCCCGGTTTGTGACCAGGCTGGTGAATGCCACCTTCAGGATCTTGGATATGAGCATGGAAATCTTGAGACAAGAACAGAATTCGAAAGAAATACTTACGAAGCTGATGATCTTGGACCGAACATCAAATTGAACATGAACCGTTGTATTCTTTGTGCAAGATGTGTATTGACTGCAAACCAGCTTACAGAAACAAGAGAACACGGTATTCTTTTCAGAGGAGATCACGCTGAAATTTCAACCTATTTAAATAAAGCTTTAGACAATGACTTCATCGGAAACATTATCGACGTTTGTCCTGTAGGAGCATTAACAGACAGAACATCTCGTTTTGCAAGCAGAGTATGGTTTACAAAACCAATGAATGCTACTTGTAAATGTGATAAATGTTCAGGAAAAGCGGTAGTTTGGATGAAAGGTGATGAAATTGTAAGAGTAACTGCAAGAAAAGACCAATGGGGTGAAGTTGAAGAATTCATCTGTGATACATGCCGTTTCGAAAGAAAAGCATTATCAGACTGGAACATCGAAGGTCCTAGACATATCGACAGACACTCTGTAATTTCATTGAACCACTACGAAAAACCTAAGGATGAGCTAAGAGTTTTAGACAATCCTATGGCTAAAGAAATCAGTGAAAAAGACGAAAAATAATTTTAATTAAAAGACATCAGATTTCAGACATTAGATCCCAGACTTTCTAATTTCTAACTTCTAATATCTAACATCTATAACAAAAAAATGGATTTACTTACATTTAAACTTATACTTGTATTAGCACTTTTCTTGCTATCGTTAACGATTGCAGCCTACTCTACCTGGGCAGAAAGAAAAGTAGCTTCAATCATGCAGGATAGAATTGGTCCTAACAGAGCCGGACCTTTCGGACTATTACAGCCTCTTGCTGATGGTGGAAAGTTTTTCTTTAAAGAAGACTTTACCCCTGCCAATGCAGAAAAATTCCTTTTCGTATTAGGACCTGCCTTGGTAATGTTTATTTCATTGATTACGGGAGCTGTTATTCCTTGGGGTAAAAGTTTAAATATTGCAGGTACTTCTTTTGATCTTCAGGTTGCTAACATTGATGTTGGTGTACTTTTCATCATCGGAATGGCTTCAATTGGGGTTTACGGAATCATGATTGGAGGTTGGGCCTCAAACAACAAATATTCATTATTAGGTGCTATCCGTGCTTCTTCTCAGATGATTTCTTATGAATTGGCAATGGGACTAGCACTTCTTTCTATCATTATGATGTCTGGAAGTTTAGACTTAAAAGAAATTACTGAAAGCCAGACTACCGGAAAATTATGGGGAATTATTCCTTGGGGTTCTGGTATGAACTGGAATATTTTCTACCAGCCAATAGCATTCCTTGTTTTCTTTGTAGCAGCTCTGGCAGAAACAAACAGACACCCTTTCGATTTACCTGAGTGTGAATCTGAATTGGTAACAGGATACTCTACAGAATACTCTTCCATGAAATTAGGTTTATATATGTTCGGAGAATATGTGAACATGTTTATCTCTAATGCATTCATGGTGGTTCTTTTCTTCGGAGGGTACAATTATCCTGGTATAGAATGGGTAACTCAGAACTGGGGAGAAAATACTGCAGGTATTTTGAGTGTGGTTGCATTCTTAACAAAGACAGTAATCGGAATTTTGATCTTTATGTGGATCAGATGGACGCTTCCAAGATTCAGATATGATCAGTTAATGCACTTAGGATGGAAAACATTGATTCCTATGGCATTGGTAAATCTATTGGTTACAGGAGCTGTAATTTTAGCGTTTGCAAACTAAGAAAATTTGAAAATGAGCTGATTTGAAAATTTGATAATGAAATCAAAACTTTATCTTTAGCCTATCATATTCAATCATCAATATTAAATAATTAAGATAACAGACAGGATTAGTCTAAAATCTAACGTCTAACATCTAATATCTATAATTAAATGAAACTTACAAACAGATCAAAAGTTGTTTCCAATAAAGAAATGACCCTTGCTGAAAAAATCTATCTTCCTGCTATTTTTACAGGGATGGGGATTACATTTAAGCATGCTGTAAGAACCGTGATAAAGGGTGCTCCCGCAGTATATTCGTATCCGGAAGTACAGAAGCCAAGAACTACCATCTGGAGAGGTCAGCACGTTTTGAAAAGAGACGAGGAAGGCAGAGAAAGATGTACAGCTTGTGGACTTTGTGCGGTAGCTTGTCCTGCAGAAGCCATTACGATGACTGCTGCTGAAAGAACCAAAGAGGAAAAAGGTCTTTACAGAGAAGAAAAGTATGCCTCAGTATATGAAATCAATATGCTAAGATGTATTTTCTGCGGAATGTGTGAAGAAGCTTGTCCTAAATCTGCCATCTATCTTACAGACAGATTGGTAGACGTAGAAACCAACAGAGGTTCTTTCATCTATGGAAAAGATAAATTAGTTGAAAAAATAAATGAAAGGATTGACATCACGACAAGACAATCCGAGAAACAAAAAAATGCGGTAAAATAATGGATCAGTTTTTATTTTTCTTGGTGGCGTTTTTAGCAGTGGCTAGTGCAATTTATTTTGTATTTGCAAGAAATCCTCTCTATGCTATTTTGTCATTAATTGTAACGATGTTTTCAATTGCCGGAATGTACATTCTTTTGAATGCGCAGTTCCTTGCAATCATCCAGATTATAGTGTACGCAGGTGCCATCATGGTACTTTTCCTTTACATCTTAATGATGCTTAACCTTAATAAGGGAGACGAAAGTAAAAAGAACAATACTTTAAAGTTTGTTGGGGTTTTTACTGCAGGTCTTCTTTTACTAGGAGTCTTAGGAGTATTCAGAGGAGTACAAGACAACCACATTGTGGTGGAGAATGTAGACAGAGGTGTAGGTCTTACTAAAAATCTGGGTAGACTTTTGTTTAATGAATATGTTTTACCGTTTGAGCTTGCTTCCATCCTAATTTTGGCAGGTATTGTAGGCGCGGTATTAATCGGTAAAAAAGATTTATAAAATTATGGGAGAAGTAAATACTTTTATACAAAGCATCCCTTTGAACTACTTTATCATTCTTTGCTCAGTATTATTCTGTCTGGGAGTGATGGGCGTATTGCTTAGAAAAAATGCTATTGTGATTCTGGGCTGTGTAGAGCTTATGTTGAATTCTGTAAACCTTTTGTTGGCAGCATTTTCAGCATATAAAGGAAACGGCGACGGACAACTTTTAGTTTTCTTCATTATGGTAGTGGCTGCTGCTGAAGTAGCAGTAGGTTTGGCAATTATTGCTATGCTTTATAGAAATACCCGTTCTGTAGATGTAAGTATATTTAATAAATTAAGAGGATAAGAATGGAGAATTTAGTATATGCAATAGTACTTTTACCACTTTTAGGGTTTCTTATTAACGGTTTATTCGGGAAAAATCTTCCAAAAATATTGGTAGGTTCTTTGGCAACGGCAGCAGTATTCGGATCTTTCTGTATCGCTGTAAGTCTTTTCATGAATTTTAATTCTGAAAGCCAGCCTGTAATCGTAAAAGCTTTTGAATGGTTTAGAGTAAATGGAATACAAATTAATTTTGGATTCCAGATTGATCAGCTTTCTTTAATGATGGTGATGATCATTACGGGTATCGGTTCACTGATCCACTTATACTCTATCGGATATATGAGCCATGACAAAGGATTCTATAAGTTTTTTACTTACCTGAATCTTTTCATCTTCTCAATGTTACTTTTAGTAATGGGAAGCAACTACCTTATCTTATTCATCGGATGGGAAGGAGTAGGTCTTTGTTCTTACCTATTGATCGGATTCTGGTATACCAACGAAGAATATGGTAAAGCAGCAAGAAAAGCTTTCATCATGAACAGAATTGGTGACCTTGCATTATTGATCGGTATCTTTATGATTGCTGCTCAAACCAATGCTGTAGATTACCTTTCAGTAGCTGAAAATGCTTCAAAATTTGAATTAGACGGAACAGTGATTATCTTTATCACAGCGAGTTTATTCATCGGTGCTACCGGTAAATCCGCTCAGGTTCCATTATATACATGGCTACCGGATGCGATGGCAGGACCAACTCCTGTATCAGCATTAATTCACGCGGCAACAATGGTAACTGCCGGGATCTATTTGGTAGTAAGATCAAACTTCTTATTTACTTTAGCTCCAACAGTACAGGGAGGAATTCTATTAATTGGATTCTTAACGGCAGCTTTAGCAGGATTCTATGCACTTCGTCAAAACGACATCAAAAAAGTATTGGCATACTCTACCGTTTCACAACTTGGGTTTATGTTCATTGCTTTAGGTCTTGGAGCGTATACAACAGCTATGTTCCACGTAATGACACACGCATTCTTCAAGGCTTTATTATTCTTGGGTGCAGGTTCAGTAATCCATGCGATGAGCAACGAGCAGGATATGCGTTTCATGGGAGGTCTTAAAAAATATATTCCTCTTACCCACGCTACATTCCTTATCGGAACATTGGCTATCTCAGGTTTCCCTTTACTTTCAGGGATGATCTCTAAAGACGAAATTTTAGTAGCAGCTTTCGCTAAAAACCCTGTTTATTGGGTGATTTTATTTGTTTTAGCGGCAATGACTGCAACGTATATGTTCAGACTGTACTATTTGACATTCCACGGAGAATTCAGAGGTACTGAAGAACAAAAACACCACTTACATGAAAGTCCGTTGAATATGACATTACCATTGATCGTATTGGCTATCCTTTCTGTAATTGGAGGTTTCATTAACTTGCCACACTTCATCGGTCACGGTCATTATGCCAAACTGATGGAATGGCTAAAGCCTGTTCTTACGGAACAAAGCTACAGCCAGATGGAAGCTACTCTTTCAGGAGTACCTTTCAATACTGAAATGATCTTATTAGCTGCAACAATCCTGATGTTCTTCTCTGTTTGGTTTATCGTTAGAAATACCTATGTGAAGAAGAAAAAAATGGCTATTGCAGAAGAAAGCTATACCGGATGGGAAAAGCTTTCTGCTAAGAAATTATACGTTGACGAACTTTACAACGCATTGATTGTAAAAACTGTTGAAGGATTAGGACGCGGAGGAAAAATGTTTGATAAGGGTATCTTAGACCGTTTTGTAAACTTTGTAGGTGATGGTGCTGAAGACAGCGGAAAAGCTATGAAGCGTGTACAGAACGGAAATGTAGAGACATATATCCTTATCATGTCTTTAGCGGTGGGAATTATATTAATTGTTAACTTTTTATTACAATAATAATGTCTTGTTTATTATTAACATTATTACTTTTACCTCTAGTAGGTTCGGGATTAGTTTTTGCATGGAAGAGTAATTCCAGCAAATATTTGGCACTAGGAATTTCATTAGTCCAAATGCTCCTTACATTCTATATACTATCGGATTTTGATTTTACTCCGACGGTAGACAGTGTATTGCAGCATGAGATTAATTATCCCTGGTCACAATTTATGAAGAGTTCTCTTCACTTCGGTATCGATGGGATGAGCATGCTTCTGTTATTGCTGACTAATATTTTAGTGCCAATCATCATTTTATCTTCTTTCAACGAAAGTGTAAACTACAGAAATACATTCTACGGCTTGATTCTGTTGATGCAGTTTGGTCTTGTTGGAGTATTTACTTCTTTAGACGGATTGTTATTCTACATTTTCTGGGAAGTAACATTGATTCCAATTTGGTTTATTGCCGGACTTTGGGGACAAGAAAATAAAAGGTTTGAATTCACTACGAAGTTCTTCGTATATACATTCGTTGGATCTTTATTTATGTTAGCAGGATTGATCTATGTGTACAACCACTCTGCATCATTCGCTTTAACGGATCTATACAATGCACAACTGAACGAAACACAGCAGACGGTGGTATTCTGGTTTATTTTCTTTGCTTTTGCAGTGAAATTACCGGTATTCCCTTTCCATACCTGGCAGCCTGATACCTATACCTACTCTCCTACTCAAGGATCGATGTTGTTGTCCGGTATTATGCTTAAGATGGCGGTTTATGGTCTAATGCGTTATTTACTTCCAATTACTCCACTTCCTATTGCAGGAATTTCAGGACAGATTGTAATCATCCTTGCTATTGTAGGAATTGTTCACGGAGCATTGATTGCCATTATCCAGACAGACATGAAGAGAATCATTGCGTATTCATCTTTCTCTCACGTAGGATTGATGGTAGCAGGGATCTTCGCTTCTGCAGTAGTTACTTTAAGAGGAACTTTCAATGTGGAAGGTGCTGAAGGAGCTTTGGTACAGACTTTTGCTCATGGTATCAACGTAGTAGGATTATTCTACTGTTGTGATATTTTATACAAGAGATTTAAATCAAGAGACATCAGACAAATGGGTGGTTTAGCGAAAGTTGCTCCTAAGTTTGCTGTATTGTTCTTGATCATTATATTAGGTTCAATGGGAGTTCCATTAACCAATGGATTTATTGGGGAATTCATTCTATTGAAATCAGTGTATGATTTTAACGGAACAGCAGCTGTAATTGCTGGTCTTACGGTAATTCTTTGTGCGGTGTACTTATTGAGATTCTACGGAAAAGCAATGTTTGGAGAAGGAAATGCAGAAGTTTTAAGTACAGCAAAAGATTTATCAGGTGTAGAATTTTCTGTTTTGGCAAGTTTAGCGGTTTTTGTGATCTTACTTGGTATTTTCCCACAACCGGTAATCGACATGGTGAGTAGTTCAGTGAAGTTTATCTACACGGCGATGGCCAGCTAAAAATTAAAAGATTTAAAAATTAAAAAATTAAGAGGTTAGAGAAGAGTAAAAGATAAAAGGCAAAGAAATTAAAGACAGGAAATTAAACCTGAAACTTTAAACTCTGAACCTAAAACTTTAAACTTCAAATCTCACATCTCAAATCTATATTATGAGTGTTTTAATTATTGTTTTCCTAACGGCAGTTATTGCGTTATTTTCAGGAGTTTTTGAACAAGGAAAATTCGCAAGATACATTGGGATTTTGGGACTAATCATTGCATTGTATGTAAGCTTTATGCCTGAATGTTCGTTCTTCGATCAATACAAGCATATGTATGAATACAGTGCCAATACGGCATTATTCACTAAAATATCAATTGTAACAACATTATTGTTATTCTTCCTGGGAGGTTTTGCATTCAGCAACCACAGAAGCCACCAGTCAGAATTATATGCATTGATGCTATTTGCATTAATTGGAGGGATTGTTCTTTTCGGATTCCAGAACTTGGTAACAATGTTCTTAGGTGTTGAGATCCTTTCTATCCCATTATATGTAATGGCCGGTGCCAACAAAACTGATTTAAGATCAAACGAAGCTTCAATCAAGTATTTCTTAATGGGTGCATTTGCGACAGGTTTCTTACTTTTCGGTATTGCGTTCATTTATGGAAGTGCTGGAAGCTTTGATCTCTATAAAATTCATGACTTTGGAGTGGCAAATGCTACCAATGTAATGTTTATTCTAGGTGTATTATTAATTCTTTGTGCATTAGCATTCAAAGTAGCACTAGCACCTTTCCACATGTGGAGTCCTGATGTATATGCAGGTTCTCCATCATTAATCACAGCTTTTATGGCAAGTGTAGTAAAGATCTCAGGATTCTTTGCTTTATTCAGATTAATGACCATTGGATTTACAGGAGTTACCCACGAATGGATTAATGTTTTAGGAGTATTCTTAATCATTACATTACTTTTAGCAAACGTTATGGGTCTTGCTCAGACAAATGCAAAAAGAATGTTAGCTTACTCTTCAGTTTCTCATGCAGGATATATCGGATTGGTATTCTTCGGAATGACTAGCCTTTCTACTTATAATCTTGCCTTTTATTTATTTGCGTACGCCTTATCCACAGTAGGGGTTTTCATGTGCTTAATCTGGGTAGAGAAATTAAAGAGAGAAACATCTTTCGGAGCTTTCAAAGGATTGGCTAAAACTGAACCTTTATTGGCTACAGCAGCTGCAATCTCTATGCTTTCAATGGCAGGAGTTCCGTTAACAGCTGGTTTCATGGGAAAATTTGCTTTATTCTCCCAAGCAATGAACGGAGCCGCATTTTTAGTATTGGTAGCAGTATTAGGTTCTGCCCTATCTATCGCTTACTATTTAAGACTAATCATTGCGATGTTCTTCTTTAAGGAGTCTACATTCAAATCTTCAGAAAAAGTAACCATTACTTACAATATTGTTGCAGTAGTTGTAATCGTAACGATTATCGCACTGGGAGTTTTCCCGGATCTATTTGCAGGGATATTCGGATTATAAAAAGTTATCCACACTATATTAAAAACCTTTCAGTTGATCTGAAAGGTTTTTTTTTTGATATCCTTATTAATAAAAAAGAAAGTAATAAATAGAGAAAAAATAGCAAACAATAAATAATGATATACATATTTCAAAAAACATATAAAAACTTGAAATAAAATAACCTTCCAATACCAATTCATCTGGTAAAAGACTACATTTGGAAATGATGTTTTTTTCATAACTTTACTCTAAATTTCAGCAGTTGGCCAATCTTTACAAAAAAGACTCTCCCTTTCAGGTTTATATATCATTCAAAAAATATTTGGATGTGTTGGAGCATATCCGTTACAATGACCGACTGGAATATAGGGTCAATTATGCTGAATCCTTAATTGACAGAACAAAGAATTTCACGGAGTTGAAAGATGGTTTTCAGGACATCAGTCTTTTAGAAAAAAATGAAGACCTCATCAGATTACTTCTTGCTGACCTCTTTCCTACCGGACTTACCAACAATGAAATAAAAGCCGCAAGTATTCCTCTATCTAATATCACTTTTAATTACACCGAAAGATTTAAAGGAATTCTTAAAGATGCCGGAAAAGACTTTGAGATAGAGCTCAGGAATATTAATGACAATGAGTTTTATGTATTCTGCTGCTGTCTGATTCTTCAGACCTATTTCAAAAAAGATATTAAAAGTACCATCCCTTTCTATTATGATATCCCCAATAAACAGGGAATCATGAAGCACTATAAGATTACTGTAAATTCAGATTTTACTGAAATTTATCCTACAGAGGAAGCAAAAATTCCTTCCGATGATATTCTGGATATGCTTTTAGAAAATTTGGATGATTTTAAACTGTGGAAAAAATATTTTCCCTCACAATCTTGGGTACTGAAAGGGTTTACCATTATTTCACTTGTAGATTGTACCTCTGAGGTAGCATTGTCTGATCTGAAATCAAGCATGATTGAAATTGATCCCGAAGATTTAAATCCTAATGAAAATCTCACTGAAATCTTCAAGTCTTATTTTGATGTAGCAGACCTCAACTTCGGACTGATGACTTTCAATAAGAAAGAACAAAAACTGGATAAACTTCCTATTTATGAAAGCCTGCTAACCAATCATATCCTTGATTTCTGGATCAATACTTTTGATGAAGAAACCAGAATAAATACGTTCAATAATTTAAGTCATAATTCAAAACCCATTGTTGTTTCCAATGTGAACAATTTGGATGAAAATATCAGGCAGCTTCCTTCGTTTAATATTTTAAAGGATAATAATGTTAACAGCTTCATGGTAATTCCTATCATGAAAGACAATGATCTGCTTGCAATCATGGAGTTTACATCTTCCATCGCTGGTAGTTTCAATGGTTTAAAACTTAAAAAAATGGAGTTTTTTTCAGATATGATCCTCTTCTCTCTGAACAGGTTCTATTTTGAGAAAAATTACCAGATAGAAGCTATCATCCAGCGTGAGTATACCTCTATCCACGATAGTGTGGTATGGAAGTTCCGGAATGAAGCTGAAAAATATTTTACAGCATCACTAGGGAAAAAAATATATACTTTAAAGCAAATCTCCTTTAAAAATCTAACTCCTTTATTTGGAGTATCTGATATTCGTTCTTCTTCTGAAAAACGCTTTAACTTAATGCTTCAGGATATCAACCAACAAATTGAGTGGTTAATTGATATTTTAGCATTAACAAATTCTGATTCAGAAAAATTCACATTAGCTCTTGATGTTTTTGAGAATGAGCTGAACAATGAGATCAAAGCGGATACAGAACAACGTTTTCAGAGATTATTGAGAGAAGAAATTCATCCCTTTCTGCAGGGAAAACTGGAGGTAAGATCATCCCGAGAAGTAAAGGCAAAGATTAAGGACTATTTTTTACAAGTACGCCCACAAACGGATCTGTTCTATAATCATAGAAAAAAACTGGATGATTCTATAATGCTTCTCAACAGAAAGTTCGCGGATATGCTGGATGAAAACCAAATTAAAGCCCAGCAGATTTTTCCCCATTACTATGAAAGATTCAAGTCTGATGGTGTAGAGCATAATCTCTACATCGGCCATAATATTGCACCAGAACTGCAATATACTTCAAAAGTGGTACATAAATTAAGGTACTGGCAGCTGAAAACCATCTGTAAAATGGAACTGGAGTTCCAGACTTTTAAAAAGGATCTTCCTATTTCATTAGATATTGCATCTCTTATCTTTGTATATAACGAAAAGATAGATATCCGGTTCAGAATGGATGAAAAACGCTTTGATGTAGACGGCGCCTACAATTCTTATTATGAAATTATAAAAAAACGTCTGGATAAAGCCCATGTAAAGGATTCTTCAGAACGAATCACTGCTCCCGGGAAGATCACGATCGTCTACTTCGGAATGGAAAACCAGAAAGAGTACCTGGAATACATCTCGAAACTACAAAAGAAAAGTATTCTACAACATAATGTAGAGTTCCTAAAGGTGGAAGACCTTCAGGGGATTACGGGGTTGTTGGCGTTGAGAGTTTCAATCTGCCAGGATCAATTTATAAAATAAGAATCGGGCTTTTTCAACTCTCCTTGTGGGATTTCAGCCTGTTCAAAAATAGAGAACTCGATGGTACGACAAATACTATTCAGGGCAAGATCATTTTCTTCTTCCCCAAAAGGTTCCCCAATTTCCTGAATAATGGCATCCAGAGCAATAAAGGTATAGCTTATCAGTAAAACAATTAAAGGCATCATCCAGCCCAATGAATCTACCAGTCCGAAAGGAAGCCAAAAGCAGTATAAATAAACCGTGCGGTGCAGCAAAATACTATAGGCAAATGGTAATGGTGTGTTATAGATCCTCTCGCAGCCTCCGGAAATATTGGAAAATTGGTTCAGCTGATGATCCATAGAAGTCATGACAATGGTATCTATATTTCCTTTTTTATTCTGCTCATTTAACCAATCGGCAATGAATCCCAAGATAATACTTGGAATAAACTTTTTATTCTTCAACTGATCTATTTGTTCCGGAGATAATAGTCTTGATAAATGCTCTGTTCCGGATTTATCTCTCAATTGATAATTCAAGGACCAGCAAAAAGCTGAGATCATCTTAATGATCTTTTGTTTTTCTTCCTTAGCTTCTGGATCAGAATCATTGACCAGTGATAAAATCTGTCTTGTAAGTGATCTTGTTTCAATCACCAGAAGCCCCCAAAGTTTTCTTCCTTCCCAAAACCTATCATAGCTAGCTGAGTTGCAAAATCCCATGAAAATAGCCAGTGCCAGTCCAATTAATGTAAAGATGGTAGGATTAAGATGTACTTTATAATCAAAGATTTTCCCTTTGAAATAATAGATTGCCAGAGAAAACAGACTAATGATAATAAGCTGAACTCCTATTTTCTTCAACACAGAACCTCTCCATATAAATAACATTTTCAGCCAATTTGTACGCTGTCTGACAATCATTGTGTTTTATTTTTTTATTAAAGACTAAGGAAAGCAAATCCAAATGATAATACCGAAATAATAATTCCGGCCATAAAGATTTTATAGGTAATGGATAAAAGTTTATACTTTCTGTCGAGAACCTTTCCCAGATAATACAAATCTTTCACCATGGAATCATAAATATAATCCCTATCCTTGATCAGGTCTTTCATTGCATTATGATAGTCATCAAAAAGCATTTGTTGAAAGTTTCCGAAGAACAGTAGATTCACTTTCCTGTTGGTAACGTCCTGAGTAGTAAATGTTGTCTTGGTTACGTTTGGCTTTGTGGACAAGATAGCAAATATGATGGTAAGGACACTGGATAGCAATAGGATAAAACTTGGAAGAATCAAATGTGAATTTTTCGGAGCATCCAATTTTGGAACCAGTACAGAAAGACAGACTGAAATAATGATCGCATTTACAGATAAAAGAATATTGGCTTTACTGTCTGCAATATCACTCAGCCTCGTATGGTTGTTAAGGGTCACCCTAAATAAGGTATCTACACTTCTGTCTGATTTCTCTTTTTCTTTCTTTCCTTCAGAGTTATCTTTTTTCTCCTCTTCCTTTACAAGCTTCTTTTCAATTTTTTTGATATTTTTCTTTTTTAAAGGCTCCCAGTTTTCCTTGGCATAGTCTGTGTAAAAGGTGTGCTTATTTTTCAGCATATCAAGATTTCCGGCATTCCACTCATCATTAGAAAAACATCTTACATTGGTAAGCTCCCACTCCTTTCTTAAAGCATCAGAAATATCATTATAATCATGACCTGCAAAATGACTGAAATCAGCATCTTTTACAATTTTTTCCAATAATCCCTGAGGTTCATAAGTAATCTTAGTCGCTAAAATCAGTTTTTCTACTTCTGCGATATAGTTTTCCGGATAATTTTCCTGATGTAGAAAGTTTTTCATAATCTCTACACTTCTTTCTTCATGATTCATGGCACATTCTATATAGCCAGTGTCATGAAACCAAAGGGCCACGAGTACTTTTTCCTGATCTTCTTCAGAAACAGGAGTATTTTTCATGATTTCCTCTGCCTTGTTAACAGTATAGGCAGTATGGATAAAATTATGATAAAAATATACCGAAGATAACTTATCTTTGAATAAGATTTCAACATAATTTTTAGCTTTGTGTAGAATGCTCATTCCTGAATTTTTGTTAATGTAAATTTATGAATTTATCCTTTAAAACTCATCTAAAAAATACTTCTATTGTTTTACGAACAGTAATGTCCGCCGGAGCGTTATATTCCTGCGCAACATATAACGTACAAAAAGGCAAAAACTTATTTGAAGTAAAAGATTCTGATATAAAATCTGAAAATGACTTTAAGGTTTTCCTCATTGGAGATACCGGAAATGCTGATGAACCTCAGGCTCAAAAGACACTCAATCTACTTAAAGGTAAACTGGACTCAGCAGATAAAAACTCTATGTTGATCTTTCTGGGAGACAATATCTACCCCAACGGAATGCCCAAGGAAACGGATAAAGATTATGATTTAGCAAAACAAAAACTGGAAAATCAGCTTACCATCACTAAAAATTTTAAGGGAAAAACATTAGTAATCCCAGGAAATCATGACTGGTATAACGGATTGGACGGATTGAAAGCCCAGGAAGCTTTTGTAAAAAAGTATTTTGATGATAAAAAACCTTTCCTCCCTAAAAATGGCTGTCCAATTGATGATATCAATATATCCAATGATATTAAATTAATTGCTATTGATACAGAATGGGTTATTGCCAACTGGGATAATTACCCAGGAATCAATAAAAACTGTACTATCAAGACCCGTGAAGATTTCTTTACAGAATTTAAGGATCTGATCATTAAAAATCAAGGTAAAAGAATTATTGTAGCGCTGCATCACCCTGTTATAAGCAGTGGAACTCATGCAGGCTTTAATTCAGCTAAATCCCATTTATTTCCTTTTAAAAGTAAAGTTCCTGTACCTGTTATAACCAGTGTTATCAATGTACTCCGAAGCTCTTCCGGAATAAGTCCGGCAGACCTCAACAACCAGCATTATGCAGATCTTGCCAACCGACTAAAAAGTCTTGTACAGGATAAGGAAAATATTATTTTCGTTTCCGGACATGATCACAATCTGCAATATCATGAAGATGGTAACATTAGACAGATCATTAGTGGTGCAGGCTCAAAGGTAGATCCATCTACCATAACTGAGCATACTGATTTTTCTTATGGAGGCAACGGTTTTGCTGTTTTAAATATCAGAAAAGACCAAAGTACGGACGTCGAATATTTCTCTACACAAAATGATCAGCTAAAAAAATTAACCCAAATCTCGGTAGTTTCTAAGCCGGATGTATTTGTGAATAATTTCCCCAATACATTTCCATCTACTTTCTCTTCCAGCATTTACCCTGTACAGCTTACCCAAAAGGGGAAGTTTTACCGATGGTTGTGGGGAGAGCATTACAGAAAATATTATGGAATTCCGATTGAGGCCCCAACAGCCAATCTTTCCGAGTTAAATGGTGGATTTATTCCATTTAGGGAAGGTGGTGGAAATCAGTCTAATAGTTTAAGATTAAAAGCTAAGGATGGACAGGAATTTGTAATGCGGGGTGTGAAAAAAAGTGCTGTCCGCTTTCTCAATAATATGGCTTTTACAAAGAGTACTTTTGGTGAAGAGCTTACAGATACTTTTCCGGAGAAATTCTTATTGGACTTCTATACCACAAATCATCCATTCACCCCATTTTCTGTAGGAAATATGGCTGAAAAGCTTAATATTTTACACAGTAATCCAAAATTATATTATATCCCTAAACAACAAGGCTTAGATAAATACAACCTCAACTACGGTGATGAAATGTATATGATTGAAGAACGTTTTTCTTCGGATCCGAAAACATTGACTTATTTTAATAATGCAAAGGATATTCTTTCTACAGATGATGTGTTAAAAAACCTCAGCAAAAGTTCTAAATATTCTGTGGACAGAGAATCTTATATAAGAGCTAGACTTTTTGATATGCTTATTGGTGACTGGGACAGACATTCTGATCAATGGAAATGGGCAGAATATGAAGATGGAGACAAAATCATTTACAAACCTATTCCAAAAGACAGGGATCAGGCTTTCAGTAAATATGACGGAGCAGCATTCAAACTTATCATGAATGTTCCTGCTATCCGCCATATGAAAACATTTACAGAAGATATCAGTAGTGTAAAATGGGTCAACATGGAACCTTACCCAATGGATCTCGTCTTTTTAAAAGGATCAACACAGGAAGAATGGGAAATGCAGGCAAAATACATTCAGGAACATTTAACGGATGCAGATATTGATGATGCCTTCCACAATATTCCAAAGGAAGTACAAGATGATACCATTGCTGATATTGAAAGAAAACTGAAGATACGAAAGACTAAACTGCAAGGCTACGCATCTGAATACTATAATATACTGCAGGAAAAAGTGTCTTTAGCAGGCACTGTAAATCCTGACAAGTTTGTTATTACCAAAAAAGGACATACTGTACAGGTACAGCAATATGAATTAGGCAAAAACAAGGATAAAAATAAACTGGTTTTTGAAAAGACCTATCATGATTCCAAAACAAAGGAGCTTTGGATTTATGGTTTGGAAGATGATGATATCTATGAAGTAGTGGGAACCGGAAGCCCTCGAATGAATATCAGGCTGATTGGCGGCTACAATCATGATGTATACAAGGTAGAAGATGGAAGAAAAGTAAAGATCTATGATTTCCTATCTCAAAAGAATACCTACCAATCTGCTAATGCAACAAAAAATATTTCTGACGATTACGAAATAAATACCTATAATTATAAACATCCTAAGTACAACTCTGTAGCAGGCTATCCCAATGCGGATTATAACCCGGATGATGGAGTCATCATAGGAATACTGGCCAACTATACCGTAAATAATTTCCTCCGGGATCCTTTTACCCAAAAGCATAGTTTAAAGGCTAATTTTTATACTGCTACTGCGGGATTCAGCCTTACTTATAAAGGAGTTTTCAAGAAAGCTATTTCAGGATGGGATTTCAATCTGGATGCATCTTATACTACTCCAAGGTTTTCCCAGAATTTCTTTGGTCTTTCCAATGAAAGTCCCTATGATAAAGAAGATACAGAAAGAGAATACAATAGAGCAAGAATCTCTAAGTTTAGTGTAGCCCCCTCAATTATCAAGAAAAACTGGATGAACTTCAGCCACCAGATCCAACTTACTTTTGAAGATAATAAAGTACAAAGAAAGGACGGCCGCTTTATCAACCAATCTCCGGATGTACGACCGGAAGTCTTCAATAGTCAGCAGTTTTTGGGAGCCAATTATACATTCAGCTATAAAAATGCAGATAATGTAGCCTTTCCTACTCTTGGAATGGAATTCATGTTAAATGCCGACTGGAAAGCTACTTTCTCTAATTTCAACAAAAATTTCCTGACTGTAAAGGGAAAGCTGGCCATTGACCACAGAATTGATAAAAAAGGAATCTTTGTGTTTGCCAACTCCAGCAATGCCATGTGGATCAATAATCATAATTTTGAATTCTATCAGGCTGCAGCTATTGGTGGTAATAATGGTATGAGAGCATTCAGAAATGAAAGATTCTCCGGAAGATCATACTTTATCAACAACTCTGAAATACGATGGGATTTTGGAAGAATCAGAAACAATATTGTTCCTGCAAACATGGGAATCCTTGTAGGTTATGATGTTGGCCGTGTCTGGAATGATAATGAATACTCAAGAAAATGGCATCAATCAGTGGGAGCCGGAGTTTGGCTGAGCATTGTAGAAATGATGTCTGCAAGATTAAACTATTTTTATGGAGCAGATGGCGGAAGGGTTTCTGCAGGAATAGGCATGAAGTTCTAAGAATTTTAAATAAGATTATCTCTCTTAATGATAAACACAAAATCCACAGATAGTTTCTGTGGATTTTTTATTTTATAATGGATGGTATAGTAGAACCTGCCCTTTTGAGTCATATTTATACACACAATTATAAATCTTTGTTGAAACATCCTGATTAGTAAAACTGATGTAGGAAATTTCAACCTTTCTGAAATTATTGGTAGATAAGCTTTTAGCAAACCAACTATCGTTAACTAATCCTAATTTTTTAAAAGGATTTTTAGCCTTATCAAAATCTGAATAAATAATGGTGTTTAACCCTAAATTCGCACCGCCTATTCTTTCCAATTTTTCTTGCTTAACAAGATTATTGTCATTATTAAAATAGTAAGTTATAATAGCATCTTGATTCCCTCCTTTTTCTTCATATACACTTATTATACCTTTTTCATAAGTATATGATCTTGTTTTACCAAGTACAGAAACGAAATTATAAAATTCTGATTTTACGAGTTTGTTATTTTCTATTGTATGAATCGTATAAGCATTAGTACTATTATTAACAGCATCAAATACTTTTACTTGATTGTCTTGATAAGATAAAGAAATAGAATTTGTTGGCAAAGATTTCTCATTCAGACCAAAAACAGTTTTCAAGTTACCATTTTCATAGGTAAATTGATAATGACCATTATTAACAGACGTACTACTTGAATATGGAGTATCTATATAAAATTCATAGGATTTATCTGGTTGCAAATCCCGGGTATCTTCTATCGCTTCATCATTGCTACTGCTGCAAGAAAGCATGCATATCCCCAGTAGAATGTAAAATATTTTTTTCATAATTAATTAGTAATGGCGACAAAAGTAAGAATATAAATGAAATAAGGCTAACTTTCATGGTTTGATAAAAACAAAGAATCCACAGATATTTTCTGTGGATTCTTTTATAAGTTTTACAATGGATAGTACAATAGCACCTGACCTTTTGAATCGTATTTATAAGTCAACTCCTGAATTGTTGTTGATGGAGGCATTGCTACATTTCCATTAGCTGGATGGGCAAATTGTTCTACAGTGACTTCCTTCTTTCTAAAATTATTGGCAGAAAGGCTTTTTTCATAGAGATCATCACTCACTAATCCCATTTTTTTGAAAGGATTCTGGGCGTTATCAAAATCTGAATAAATAGTTGTAGAAAGCTCTACATCTGTTCCCTGTGATTTACGTAAAAGCTCACTCTTAATAAGATTTTTAGTTACCGGATTAAAATAGTACGTCACAAAATAATCAGAAAGGCTATTTGTTGGTTTCAAATATATTTTGATCTTATCATTCTCATATGTATAAGTTTTGGTCCCTTGTACATAATCCTGAATATATAACACTTCCTTTATTGGTCTGTTATTTTGCAATGTATAGACATTGGTTAAATCAGAATCAAACGAATAACTTATTTTGGCTTCATTGCCTTGATAAGTTAAATAGGTATATGCATCTGAAGAAAAAATTTTACCCTTAAGCCATCCTGATATTTTTATCAAATTACCATTCTCATAATTAAATCTATAATACCAATCAGCATTCAGGTTATTCGTTGGCCTGTCAACATAATGTATATATGCTTTATCTGGTTGTAAATCTTGTATCGAGGTTTCCTCAACTGTATCCTCATTGCTGTTGCAAGAAAGCATGCATATCCCCAATAGAACGTAAAATATCTTTTTCATGGTTAATTAGTAATGGCAGCAAATATAATAATATATCAATAAAACAGGAAGTGTAAATCGTCAGCAAAAAGTGTACTGATTTAGGCTTTCACTTAAGGAGTGTTTCATAAGAGATTAATTTTTAAAT
>NZ_JAWRWZ010000794.1:0-238 GCF_046535285.1 Chryseobacterium sp. SIMBA_028
GCACACATGCGCGGTCGAACACGCGCACCATGAGGGCATCTGCCCACGCAGGTTCAATGTCTCCCTGCGAAGCGGACGGACCAGTCGGGCTGGCCTCGAGACGGTGGCGCCGCGAGGCCATGCATGACACAAGGAGCGGCGCCAACGCGTCGCTCCTTGCGCGAAGTCGAGGCTTGAGACGGTTTACAGCGGGGTGATGTTCGCTGCCTGCAGGCCCTTGGGGCCGCTCTTGGTCTCG
>NZ_JAWRWZ010000795.1:0-238 GCF_046535285.1 Chryseobacterium sp. SIMBA_028
TGACAGAAAATTAAAAAATCCAAAAGAAGATTTACCTTTCATGCTATGCTGGGCCAATGAAAACTGGACCAGACGCTGGGATGGTAACGATCATGAAGTACTCATTGAACAAAAATACTCCGTTAAGGACGACGAAGATCACATCGATTTTCTGCTTCCTATTATGAAGGACCCAAGATATATCAAGGTAAATAATAAGCCCATTATTGTCATTTACAAACCTAATATTCTTCCTAAT
>NZ_JAWRWZ010000796.1:0-238 GCF_046535285.1 Chryseobacterium sp. SIMBA_028
CAGTGTGGATTATCCTGACTTTGTACACCCCGCTGCAACGTCAGTAGAGAATGGAGAGAATGAATTGGGAATATTGATCTGTGGAAGCGGAAACGGCGTACAGATTACAGCGAACAAGCATCAGCAGATTCGTTGTGCTCTTTGCTGGATGCCGGAGATTGCATCGCTGGCAAGACAGCATAATGATGCGAATATGATATCCATTCCTGCCCGCTTTGTTTCAAAAGAAGTAGCTATT
>NZ_JAWRWZ010000797.1:0-238 GCF_046535285.1 Chryseobacterium sp. SIMBA_028
GGCTGCCTGGGGGACTGCGCAGAAGCTCCGTGCGTGGCAGCAGGAGGCGCTGGATCTCTACATGGCCCGGCATCCAAAGGACTTCCTTGCCGTAGCGACGCCGGGCGCAGGTAAGACCACGTTTGCCTTGCGCATTGCCACCACGCTGCTCGATGCCGGCGTCGTGAACCGGGTAACCATCGTTGCGCCAACGGACCACCTGAAACGGCAGTGGGCAGACGCGGCCGCGAAGGTCGGG
>NZ_JAWRWZ010000798.1:0-238 GCF_046535285.1 Chryseobacterium sp. SIMBA_028
TTCAATTGATGAAAGATCAGGCAGAAAAATTTTCACTGCGAAAGTTCCTTTGGCTTCTACTTTCGGATATATTTCTGATCTGAGAACGTTGACGAGCGGTAGAGCTTCGATCAGTATGAAATTGTCGCACTATGCTTTAGTGCCTGATTTTATTTCAAATACATTAATAACTTAAAAAGCGAGGGCTGTGAATTTATTTTGCAGTCCTTGTTTGGGTTATGGAGTGAATGGTCAATAG
>NZ_JAWRWZ010000799.1:0-238 GCF_046535285.1 Chryseobacterium sp. SIMBA_028
GTTCCGGACAGCAACGTTGACGTGGTGTTCGTCCTTGGGACGGAACCCTCCTACCGCTGGCGCGCCTACACCACGGAACTGCTTGTCCACGCTGAGGCGCTCAAGGTGGACTCTGTCATCCTGGTTGGCGCATTACTGGCCGACGTGCCCCACAGCCGCCCCATCCCGGTCAGCACAACCAGCGAGGACGGAGAATTGCGCGAACGCCTGAACCTCGAAGCTCCACAGTATGAAGGAC
>NZ_JAWRWZ010000800.1:0-238 GCF_046535285.1 Chryseobacterium sp. SIMBA_028
GTTAGGAGGTATTATCGGTGGTGTTGCAGGTAATGTTATCGGTAACAAAATGGATAAACAGGCTAAAGAAATTAAAGAAACGTTGCCAGGTGCTGAAGTAGAAAGAGTAGGAGACGGTATTAAAGTTACCATGAGCGAAAGTATTGTAAACTTTGATTTTGACTCTTCAAACCTCAGACCTACATCAGTTACCAATTTAGATAAACTGGCTCAGGTGCTTACTAATAACCCTGATACT
>NZ_JAWRWZ010000801.1:0-238 GCF_046535285.1 Chryseobacterium sp. SIMBA_028
TGGTGAAATACAAATTGTAACCACAGAAAACTCCATGGGAGTGGTGCAGGATTCAAAAGGAATGCTGGATGCCTTATCAGATAATCTGGTGAATGAAACCCAAATCGTTTGCCGCATGGCAATGGCTACTTTAGGTGAAAGATCTGTGATCAACTGGCAGCGTTACCATGATAGTTATGATGCAGTACGGGATGACATTGAGCAATGTATTCCGGGGTTTGAAAATTATAATGTTCGT
>NZ_JAWRWZ010000802.1:0-238 GCF_046535285.1 Chryseobacterium sp. SIMBA_028
GATGAATCTGGCCATCGCAGAAAAAGGACTCCTGGTGATTGATGGAGAAATGAAAGGAACTCCTTCCCATGCCGCCCATCCGAATAATGACAATGCGATTGTAAAATGTCTTGAAGACCTTCAGCATATTGTGAATTTCAAATTCCCAAAGGTTTCGGATTATTTGGGTGAAGTGAAAATAACATTGTCAGGAATTCAGGCTGGAGTACAGCATAACGTAGTTCCTGAAGCTTGTCAT
>NZ_JAWRWZ010000803.1:0-238 GCF_046535285.1 Chryseobacterium sp. SIMBA_028
GAGATATATTCGTATGTAGTATATACTGTAGAAGAATCACAATAGGTAACTGTAGAAAAAGTAGTTACTGTAAAGTTTACAGATACAGAATACGTACCTGTAGTACCAGAACATACTGCAGCTACCTGTGCTTCATACGTTCCAGCTGTCAAACCAGTAACATTAATTGCAGATCCTGATGTAGCAACTTGCGTCCAAGTAGTATCAGTAGTTTTCTTATAACGTACAATATACGTAG
>NZ_JAWRWZ010000804.1:0-238 GCF_046535285.1 Chryseobacterium sp. SIMBA_028
ATGTACGTATCCTGCTCATTTTTACCCAAATACTTCCAAGTAAGAAGATCGCCGTTTAATGCGATCTCTTCCGGAAGCCAAAACTGCTTTACATTTTGGTTGTAAAACATTTGGGTGAAATCATCTTCATGCTTTGACCAGTTTGCTGCGTCATAAATTTTTGTCACTGTAAACTCTCCTTTAATCAAACGACACAAGAAAGACAGCTGTCCCGCCCTGTATCTTTCGTTCTTGCATA
>NZ_JAWRWZ010000805.1:0-238 GCF_046535285.1 Chryseobacterium sp. SIMBA_028
GGCATCAAGGCGAGACTAAAGAGCCCTTTGAGGCGGTGGTCCAGGCACAAGGGGCAACCGTCCTTCGAGTGTGCCGGGCCATCCTCGGATTGCATGACGCCGATGACGCTTGGTCTGAAACCTTCCTGGCCGCCTTGCAGGCTTACCCTGCCCTGGCGCCGGAAGCGACTCTGGAAGCGTGGCTAGTCACCATCGCCCACCGCAAATGCATCGACCACCTGCGCGCCCGAGGCCGGCG
>NZ_JAWRWZ010000090.1:0-361 GCF_046535285.1 Chryseobacterium sp. SIMBA_028
GAGGCCGGCTTACACGGAGGATGCCGCCAAACTCCTGGTGGTATCCCGTGCCCTGAGGCTGCGCCGTGACCGGCCTGAACTCTTTGGCGGGTACCGTGCGGTGGATGTCCGCGGTGAGGCAGCGAACCACCTGATCGCGTTCGATCGGGGTGCCGATGGCCCAGGCGCCGTCACACTCGCCACCCGTTTGCCCAAGCGGTTGGCTGGGGACGGCGGCTGGCGGGATACGGTCATCGATCTGCCCGTCACCTTCCGCGATGAACTCACCGGAGCTACGTACGGCGCCGGCGAAGTTTCCGTGGCCACTGTCTTGGGGCAGTATCCGGTGGCACTGCTTGTACCTGCCGAGTAATGACGGACG
>NZ_JAWRWZ010000806.1:0-238 GCF_046535285.1 Chryseobacterium sp. SIMBA_028
GCCGTTACTGGTCAGGTCATGGCGCGGCGAGTTCTTGGCCTGTACAGCGGAATAAAACTCCGTGCTGCGCGCTCAACCACATTTCGCGTAAATTGACGCGCGCGACTACGCCGATCTTAGGGGTTGCTTGCCACTCGTAGACTGACCGTGCACTAAATCACTGTTGCGATGAACGAACCGACGTTCGGCCTCGGGCCAATTGAGCTCGCAATAAAGCAAGATACTGGAAGGATGCCAC
>NZ_JAWRWZ010000807.1:0-238 GCF_046535285.1 Chryseobacterium sp. SIMBA_028
GTCTGCTACACAATGCCGACAGATCAGGTACACTGATTACAGGCTGGGGGTGATGGATACGCCAACGGATACAAGGGCAGACTTAGAACCGGCATTGTTGGTGAGACGGCGCATGTTCAGCGGAGATCAGCAACCCGTGCCGTATGTCATCCCTGCGACTGCTGCCCGTGGATTCGGGGTGTCGCTCAGCCCCCCCAGCGCCGGCGGCGAGCCTCCGGCGCTTCCGCCGATTTCCTCT
>NZ_JAWRWZ010000808.1:0-237 GCF_046535285.1 Chryseobacterium sp. SIMBA_028
GTATCGGCGTGACGCGGGCTGTTCATGCGGCTTCTCCTCAGGCGTGAACTCTCTTGATGCAGCGAAAGCCGACATGGCTGGTGGATGTATCCTCGGGCTCGGCATGGCGGGCCGCGGGCCGGTAGCGCCGGCAGTAGTTTGGCGCGCAGAGATGCGACCCGCCCTTGAGGACTCGCCGGGCTATGCGGATTGCCGGCAGCCGCGGGTCATAGCTTGCCTCGGCCTCTCCGCCTCTCG
>NZ_JAWRWZ010000809.1:0-237 GCF_046535285.1 Chryseobacterium sp. SIMBA_028
CTAGGTTTCGACTATGGGTATGCGATGGCTTCTCCTAATACTTTAACCATTTGGGAAGCTCAGTTTGGAGATTTCGTGAACGGTGCTCAGATTATTGTTGACCAATATTTGGCAGCAGCAGAAGAAAAATGGAAAATCCAGAACGGATTGGTGATGTTATTGCCTCACGGTTCAGTAGGACAGGGTGCAGAACACTCATCAGCAAGACTAGAAAGATTCCTGACACTTTGTGCCAAC
>NZ_JAWRWZ010000810.1:0-237 GCF_046535285.1 Chryseobacterium sp. SIMBA_028
GGAGAATCGAACTCCTGTTGCAAGGATGAAAACCTTGAGTCCTAACCACTAGACGAATAGGCCAAATTTTGAGGTTGCAAAAGTAGCGATTAACTTTTTAACTTCAAAATTATTTTTTAGATTATTTATAAACTTTTTGAATAATTGTATTCTTAATTCCCTTCGCTTCGATCTCCTTCTGGAGCTTCACTGCGTCCTCCAAACTATAGACTTTACCATAGGTGTAGTAGAATACTC
>NZ_JAWRWZ010000811.1:0-237 GCF_046535285.1 Chryseobacterium sp. SIMBA_028
TCAACAGTAAGTATTGATGAGTTTGATATTCCAGCGGTGGCAGAGAGTACGGATACCGAATATTTTGAAATCCTTGAAGGAAATGAAATCTCTGAACTGCTGTCTATGATTGATGAGGTAGTTAGTCAGCTTTCTTCTACCGAACAGCAGGTTTATGATATGAGGATCCGGAAAAACATGTCTGTGAATGATACGGCAGAAGCTTTAGGAATAAGCAGCAAAACCGTCAGTAATAAG
>NZ_JAWRWZ010000812.1:0-237 GCF_046535285.1 Chryseobacterium sp. SIMBA_028
GATGGACGCCGGAATGTTGAAGATCCAGGAACCGAGACCTATCAGTGTCACGACCAGGGCAGAGACAGCAACCGAAGCTCCGAGGTCCCGAGCCGAAAGTGCGATGATCGGAAGCACCGCCCCCTCGCCTATACAGAACAAAAGCGCGGGCCCGAACGCCGGGAGCGCGATGCTGCGGAGGCTGAAGTTTTGGTTCGCTTGGGTGGTGGTCATCGCCTTCATCCTATGACCGCGGCG
>NZ_JAWRWZ010000813.1:0-237 GCF_046535285.1 Chryseobacterium sp. SIMBA_028
CCACTCCCAAGCCCGCGGGAAGAGGTCCGCTGCCGTGCCGGGCAACCTCGGTTCCGCGCAGTTCGACCCGCCTGATCTTGCCGGAGATGGTCTTGGGTAGTTCGCCGAATTCGAGCCGACGTATCCGCTTGAATGGTGCCAGGTGGGTGCGGCAATACCTCAGGATGTCTTCGGCTACCGCCGGGCCTGGCTCGTACCCGGCAGCCAGGACCACGAACGCCTTGGGCACCGACAACT
>NZ_JAWRWZ010000814.1:0-237 GCF_046535285.1 Chryseobacterium sp. SIMBA_028
GCCAAGAAGTACGTCGGTTTGAGTCCTTCCGCCCTGATCAGGCGTCGCAGGCTACAGGATGCGGCCGAGCGTGCCCGGTCCAATCCGACGGCGGACCTGGCCGCAATCGCCGTCGAGCTCGGCTACGCAGACCACGCGCACCTCACCAATGATTTCCGCAAGTATCTGGGCTTTACGCCCAGTGGGTACCGGCGTTCCGCTGGCCAAACGTAGTAGGGAACCGCACGCCACGTCCGG
>NZ_JAWRWZ010000091.1:0-361 GCF_046535285.1 Chryseobacterium sp. SIMBA_028
GCAGAAGACATTTCGCGGCTGCGCGGGAAAAGCCACCCGGCAGGTGGGGGTGCAGCCCTATCCCTCTGGTTGTATTGGTTGATTTCTGCGCCGCCATGCGCTCCCGATCCCGCCAGCCCGCAAGGTAACGCCTTGCGGGATAGGCTATCGGAAAGGGGAGTTGGCAGGCAGATCATTGCTCACCCCTGTTTCTTCTGCCCGACATGGCGTCCAACGCCATCCGGGGCAGGGAGGGAGGAATGGCGCTCGGCAATCGCTTTCGCCTCGGCCAGGATTTCCGGCGGCGCGGCGACCGCCTTTCCGGCCTTGGAATCCACATGCAACAGCATCTGTTCGGCGGTGGCGAGCACCTCGCCGCTCG
>NZ_JAWRWZ010000815.1:0-237 GCF_046535285.1 Chryseobacterium sp. SIMBA_028
CAGGCCGTTTGCTTTAATGGTAGAGGTCAATTCTTTCATTTCTATTGAGCCTAAAGTGATTCCAACAGACTTCATTTGCTCTTCCGTCAGGGCCGCAATGGTTGGCGCTACTTCTTCATTATGTTTTTCATTCTGCTCGGTTTTTACAGCAGATTTCTCCGTTGATTCTTCTTTTTTTCCACAGCTCATGATCAACAAGGAAATGATTACCAGGCATATGCTATTATATTTCAGTTT
>NZ_JAWRWZ010000816.1:0-237 GCF_046535285.1 Chryseobacterium sp. SIMBA_028
GGTCTGGCGGACAGTCGAGCCCCTTTCCGAGCCGCTATCGACAGGTACATCTGTTCACGGTACCCACACCCGACGTTAGTTCATTGCCACCAGTTATTCATCCTTTAGACCCTTATTTTTTGATTGAGTCCCTCGGAACCGAATAAGTGGCCGGAGGAAGCGTGGAGTCGTAAGCTGGTGGCCTCGTGGCTGCGAGGACAACTGCACCGCAGACAACCCCACCAGCCGCCGTGACCG
>NZ_JAWRWZ010000817.1:0-237 GCF_046535285.1 Chryseobacterium sp. SIMBA_028
TGCGGCTCTCCCGTATCTGAATGTCGAGGTTCATCGAATCTCCCGGTTCTTGAAGTAAGCTCAGCGCAGCCGCGCGAGACTATGCGCGCTCAATAGCGCGTCGCAGCGGATGGTGCGCCAGCGGGCGTCGAACGCCGCCAGCGCGTCGGCATCGGCGCCGCGTACCGACATCACCTCGCGCGACAGACCCGAGCCCTCCTGCGCGTCCCTGCCCAGCGCCGCGACGATGGCGTCGCT
>NZ_JAWRWZ010000818.1:0-237 GCF_046535285.1 Chryseobacterium sp. SIMBA_028
TTCATAAAGTGTATGAAAGATTAGGAAAGTTTCCCAGAAAGAAAAGAGAAAGAGAAGCAGAAACGAAAACTAATCAATCAACCTTGCTTCAAGAAGAAGAAGAACCTGTCGCTAATCTTCGATACAAATAGACTAAAAGCTAGTGGTACAATGAGTACGGAACGCTGAATTAAAATAGCCAAATGTTTTATAGCAATGAAGTTTTATCTTCTTCCGTATTCTTTTCTTTTTTAACCC
>NZ_JAWRWZ010000024.1:0-25151 GCF_046535285.1 Chryseobacterium sp. SIMBA_028
ATTTAAAAATTAATCTCTTATGAAACACTCCTTAAGTGAAAGCCTAAATCAGTACACTTTTTGCTGACGATTTACAACCTAATCTTCACAAAACAATAGTGAGAAATAGACTGATTATATTAGGAATATGTGCTGTGTTTTCTTGTAAAGCACAGCAAATTTACTCACTTCGACCAGTAGAAACATCTTTGCCAGAAAGGTCCTATCAAAAGGATACCAATAATGAGTTACCAGAATATGAAGGGACTTGGAAAGGTACTTGGGATAACAAAACTGTTTTCGTTACATTCAAGAAATTAATATATCAATATAATCCTTACAGGAAGTTTTATAGTGACTATTTAATTGGGAAATTTAAAGTAATTGATGGGAATGGAAGTATTCTTTTTGACAATACAAATATTTCTGATGAGAAAGCAAAAATAAAAGGAGTAAATTTCAGAAGATGGGGTGATAAATATGCCCTTGCTTATGTTGATCCTGATTTATGTGGAACAAGTGGTACTATTGCTATTAAGTTCGCAGACCTTTCCAGGACAAAACTTAATTGGAATCTTTATTTTGGCAGCAATATGATAACCTCCGATTGCCAGTATTATAATACTGATATTCCGGACTCTCTACCTGAAGAGATCACCCTAACAAAACAATAACAACAAATCCCAGTTTAAACTGGGATTTATTAGATTTAAATAATACTTATTACATTTCCAGAATTGATTTTTTAGATTTCTAAGTGAAAAGGTTTATATCCCCGCTACCGCACGAATCCTTTCGCCAGGTATTATAAAACTAAGCACTGATAAAAAAACAAAATCTTCTACGGATTGCTAAAATTAAATATTATGAAAAATATATTTTATATTACTTTATTAATGTTTGGAACACTTTGTAATGCTCAAACAGTTACACCGGAAAGTATGGCCCAGTATGAGCCTGGGAGTTATCCAAATGCTGATTATGTAAAGGATACTAATGGGCTTCTAAATAAGTTCGTTGGAACATGGAAAGGCGTTTTTAATGGTAAAAGTTATGAAGTAAATCTTATTAAAAAAGAAAATGTTGGTGATGAAATTAAATGGGATAAATTAATAGGAAAACTAAAGATTACGGCTTCAAATGGCACTATTGAATTCAATAATTTCAACCAATTAGAGGATGATAATTTTTTCAGGGGAACAAATTTTCAAAAAAATTTAAAATTCTACAAGATGATTTTTCCGGGTGCACAATATACAGGTTGTATTGACACCGGAACAATATATCTTGGGGTGAAAGCAGATACACCAAATATATTAACCATTAATTTCTTAGCTGATTATGATATTGTAAAGCAAGATTGCAGTAATTTTCAAACTACTATCCCAGCAGGTAAAAGCATAACTCTAACCAAACAATAAGTAACATTTTAACTATATAAAAAAGCGCTCAAATTGAGCGCTTTTTTTGTATAAATGGTTGGTTTATGGCCAGACTGTTCCTGTTTGTTTAGGGCTTGTCCATGGTTTTCCGGCACAGCTTGTACCGGGATGTGCAGCAAGACACTCTCCTACCCACTCACTTCCAACCGCGTGGGATTTTACTTTTTTCACAGAGCAATAGGTAGTTCCGTTGTTGTCTTTATACAGTTGGTAATTGGGATAGGCCCCTTTAGCAAGAAGCTCAACATCACTATGGTCCTGTACAGGATAATCGACGATAGCACCAAGAACCCAGGCTATGGAATCTACATTGTTACCCGCGATCAGACTTTGAGGAGGCGTTAACTTAATCTTGATGGTTGATTTTGAAGCATCTACAGAAAAAGAAGAAGAATAAGTAGATTCTTTAGCGCTTGCCAAAGGAATTCCTAAGAAAGAAAGCGTTGCAGAAGAAGATTGTTCGAAGGTCTTTTCAATGCTTTTGTAATTTTCACCGGTTACTGTAATCTCCACAGACGGATAATTAGAAATAGCAACTCCGTTCAGTAAACCGAAAGGCCCGTCAGGTCCGAATTTTGTAGCAGGATCGGGAGAGAACTTGTATCCGGAAATATGTTTTTCTTCCTGTTTGTCTTTGCTGTTTTGTACCGCTTTACGGATAGGATCAAACCAAGCCCAGTACAAATTGCTTGCGATATTAAAATCTGTAGGAAGAAAAGTAACAAGGGTAACTCCTGTAAAAGACATCGATACTTTGATCGAATTTTTGCTTGTGGCAATATCTTCACTGAAATAATTAGCATTGCCCCCAATTCCTAAGGTAAAGAAGTCGAAGATAGGAATAGAAAAACCTGTTTTTCCATTTACAGAAACCCTAAATTTGCTTTCAGATTCACGCGTGATTTCCATATCGATTTGGGCATCCTGAGAGGTATTTTTAAGACCATTTAAAATATCATTCAATGGAGTTGTCACCTGGAAAGACGGTAAAAAGCGACCGTCATTCAATAGCAGACCACCGTTTTCTTTTTTAGGATGCTGTACATTATTCAGTACTCTGGATAAATAGCCATTATTCATCGTCACATTGTTCTGTAAAGATATGGTAGCACCCAAAGCATTCAGATAATTGGATAAAATAGGAACAATAGGTTTTCCGCTTGCCGGTGTCTTATTCAGTAAACGGTCCAAGTCATCACTTTTCTGAATATCGTATAAGGTAGTAGATGGATTGGCCCAGTCTGTAGCAATTTTATCCATAATGATATCAATAGGCTGCATAGTATCTGTAGCAGGAGGAAGTGAACCATAGGCACCCACCCATGCATTCAGTAAAGCCATTTGCTGATCTGTAGCATTTTTGTGGGCAGTATTTAGAACTGCGGTATCTTCTTCGGATAAAGAATAATTAACTTTTGAGAAAACATCAATAAAATAATTGGTAAATACCTGATCCAGCTGAACAGGTTCAGTATTGGCTCTCAGGTTGGAGGATATCCAGTCGTACGTTTTTTTATTAAACCTCAGATCAATCGGGTCTTTCCAATAATAAGGAAAATTTCCTTTTCCGGTAATGGTAATAGCAGATAGCTCTGTACTTAAAACACTTGATAGGATATCATTAGCCCTGTCTTTTAATTCTGTAATAATTTGTGCGGCTTCTACAAAGGGAGCAACATTTTCTGGGTTTTTCATGATTAATAAGTTTTGGTTTTTTTCCTACTCTTTTGTCGGCTTTTCGGAGGCTGCCATTTTTGTTCAGGGTTTCGAAGCTTCTTTTGAACATGTCAAAGTAACGCCTAAAAAGAAATTAATCTTAGCGTATAAATCTGTAATTTTCAGATCAGGTGTTTATACCGTAGGAAGTAGGCATTTATACTATAGCAGAAAGATAAGTATTTGTACTTCTATGAATGATCCATCTGGGTTCCTGAAGCTTTCCGACGTTGGAGATTCTATTTTCATTGGGATAACCTCATCATTAGATTTTATGATTCACGCACTACCCTCCCCATAATAAAAACAATATTGGAGAAAAAGTTAATTTCCAAACTTATGCATCTAACAACAGCATACATTCAGCAAATTCTTTATCCCTATAGTATTCTTTTTTAGAAGATATAGCATCGTAAACAATCGTATTAATTCAAATTCCTGTATTCGTTGGGGGTATAGCCAACCCTATTTTTAAATAAGCGATTAAAATGCTGAGGATATTTAAAACCCAGTTCATAAGCAATTTCACTGATTGTTTTAGTGCCTCCAAAAATCTTATCTTTGGCTATATCAATAATTTTACCCTGGATATATTCCTGTGCAGATTTTCCCGTTTCCTTTTTAATGAGATCACCAAAATAATTGGCAGATAGGTGAAGTTCATCCGCAAAGTAAGCCACTGAAGGCAGGCCTACAGTGTATGGCTTTTCTGATACAAAATAAGTATTCAGCAGTTCTTCAAACTTTTCAAGTATTCCTTTATTAGCATTCTCCCTGGTGATAAACTGGCGGTCATAAAATCTTTCGCAGTAATTCAGGAACAGCTCAATATTGGAAGCAATTAATTTTTTGCTGTGTTTATCTACCGATTGGCTCAGTTCATTTTGAATGTGAGAAAAACAGTCAAAAACAATTTTCCTTTCTTTCTCGGATAGATGAAGGGCTTCGTTGGTCTGATAGCTGAAAAAATGATACTCATTGAGCGCTTTAGCAAGAGAAGTTCCTTTTACCAGATCAGGATGAAAAACCAGGCCATACCCTATGGGCTGATAATAGTCTACCTTATTTTCCACATCAATTACCTGGCCCGGGGAAATGAATACCAATGTCCCTTTCTCATAGTCATAATGGCTGCATCCATATTTCAAATCTCCACAATGTATTTCTTTAAGGAATATGCAGTAAAGTCCAAAAGTCATTCTGGAACCCTTCCTTTTATCCGCCTTTGAAAAATCAACGATACTTACCAATGGGTGCAGGGTTTCATGATTATTAAAATCATTATACTGACTTACCGTATCAAAATTATATGCCTGTTCCATCACTATTTCCAATTTTTGCCTACACAAAATTAAGTATTCTGCTATAACATAAGCAAAAGCGATCTGTCAATCAGTGATATTGGTAATAAAAACGGTAATACGTATACCCAGTGCCTAATGATCAAGTCAGAACTTTGTAGTATTAAAAAAATTAAAAATGCAAACACTAACATTAAACAACGGAATAAAAATGCCCATTTTAGGATTTGGTGTTTTCCAGATACCCGATCCCGGTGAATGTGAAAAAGCAGTTGTAGACGCCATTGAAACAGGCTACAGACTTATAGATACTGCCGCATCCTATCTGAACGAAGCTGCCGTTGGCAATGGTATTAAAAGCAGCGGTATTGACAGAAGCGACCTGTTTATCACCACCAAGCTTTGGGTACAGGATACAGGGTATGAAAAAACAAAAGCGGCCTTTCAAAAATCTTTGGAAAGGCTACAGCTGGATTATCTGGATCTATATCTTATTCACCAGCCTTATGGTGATATTTTCGGCTCCTGGAAAGCCATGCAGGAGTTATATCATGAAGGAAAAATCAAAGCCATCGGAGTCGCCAACTTTCACCCCGACAGGATAATGGATTTAACTGTGAACAGTGGTTTTGCACCTGCTGTCAATCAGATTGAAACACACCCTTTCCATCAACAAACGGAATCTCAAAAATTCCTGCAGGAAAACAACATACAGATACAATCATGGGGACCATTTGCGGAAGGAAAAAATAACATTTTTCATAATGAAGTTCTTTCAGCTATTGGTAAAAAATATAATAAATCAGTGGCACAGGTCATTCTCAGATGGCTAATCCAAAGAGATATTGTGGCCATTCCAAAATCTGTACGCAAAGAAAGAATGGCTGAAAATTTCAACATTTTCGACTTTGTGCTTTCTTCAGAAGATTTACAGATCATAGCCCTGTTAGACACCGGTTCAAGCCTGTTCTTTGATCACAGGGATCCTGCTATGGTACAATGGCTGAGCGAAAGAAAACTGGAAATATAAACTCAAATCATAAAAAAATGGAAAAACGTAAACTTGGAAACAGTGGATTGGAAGTATCCGCACTTGGATTAGGCTGTATGGGGCTAAGCTTTGGCTATGGACCTGCTACTGAAACAAAAGACGCCATAGCATTAATCCGATCAGCATTTGAAAACGGCGTTACCTTTTTTGATACCGCAGAATGTTATGGCCCATTTACCAACGAAGAACTATTAGGTGAGGCATTGGCTCCTTTCAGGGACCAGGTGGTGATTGCTACAAAATTCGGATTTCAGGATGGTGATTCAAAAAAAGGATTGGACAGCAATCCTGCAAGAATAAGAGCAGTGGCAGAAGCCTCTTTAAAAAGGCTGAAGACCGATTGTATAGACTTGTTTTATCAGCATCGTGTAGATCCCAATGTTCCTATTGAAGAGGTTGCAGGAACTGTAAAAGAATTAATAACAGAAGGAAAAGTAAAATATTTTGGTTTGTCGGAGGCCGGTCCGGAAACCCTGCGTAAGGCCCATGCCACACAGCCTGTTGCAGCACTGCAAAGTGAATATTCTATGTTTTTCCGTGAACCGGAAAAAGAAATTATCCCTACACTGGAAGAACTGGGAATTGGTTTTGTTCCTTTCAGTCCATTAGGTAAAGGTTTTCTCACAGGAGCCATAAATACGTCTACACAATTCGACCCTACAGATTTCAGAAATATTGTCCCCCGTTTTTCCGAAGAAAACAGAAAGGCAAACCAGGCTTTAGTTGAACTCCTAAAAATCATTGCTACTGAAAAAGAAAGAACCCCTGCCCAGATTGCTTTGGCCTGGCTGTTGGCTCAAAAGCCGTGGATAGCTCCAATACCCGGCACCACAAAATTACACCGTTTGCAGGAAAACATTGACGGCGCTAATGTTTTCTTGTCTGCAAACGAACTGCACAAAATAGAAATAGCGTTGGCTGCAATCAAAATTTCGGGCGAACGATATCCCGTACAATTACAGGCAAGAGTTGGCAAATAAAATAAAAATCATGCAAAAAACAATTGGAAAAATGGACTACATCCATCTGAAAAATGGCCGCAAAACAATACTATATATCCTGTTATTCTGTACTGTTGCCATGGTTTCATCATGCTCAGTTCTAAGAACAAATCCAAACGGAAATATTGTTATTAAAGAACAGGGTGCATTCTCAGCAGGCGGTAAGGTCATCAAAAGCGAAGGAATTTTTAACCCGCTGAAACCATGGAACGAGCAGCAAGGAGGACAGACACGCCACGGTGATCATGCTGATGTATTTTATCAAATTCCTGTAGCCAAAAAACAGCTCTCCATGGTATTTTTGCATGGCTATGGACAGTCACGCCGCAGTTGGCAAACTACTGCTGACGGCAGAGAAGGTTTTGCCGACCTATTTTTAAAATCAGGCTATGCCGTTTATCTGGCCGATCAACCTGGTCGTGGTGATGCAGGCCAAACTACAAAACCTATTCAGGTTTCAGCATTACCTGATGATCAGACTTGGTACACCCAGTTCCGCATTGGTCTTTATCCAAAATTCAATGATGGGGTGCAGTTTCCAAAAGATGAAAAATCTCTTGATAACTTTTACCGTATGATGACACCCAATACAGGTAATGTAGATGAGGAAACGATAGTCAATGCTATGTCAGCTGTATTTAACAAATCAGGTAATGGAATTCTTTTCACCCATTCTGCAGGGGGTTCTCCAGGTTGGAAAACAGCCATTAAGAATGATCATGTAAAAGCTATCGTAGCCATTGAACCGGGCGGATTTACCTTTCCTGAAGGGGAAGTTCCTGAAGACAATCGTGGAGGAAAAGGCGTTCCTCTTGATGAATTTTTGAAACTGACTAAAATTCCTATCGTAATCTATTATGGAGATTACATTCCTGCAGAAGAAACCAATGCAGCCTCCCTCAATTTCTGGCGTAATGTATTAGCTACGGCAAAGCAATGGGCCAAAGTAATCAATGCCCATGGGGGTAATGCTACGGTTGTTCATTTACCTGAAATCGGAATTAAAGGCAATACCCATTTCATTATGTCAGATTTAAACAGCAAAGAAATCGCTACCCTGATTGCAAAATGGTTGGAAGAAAAAGGACTGGATAAGTAATAAAAAAATGAATAGACTTTTAAAATCAATACTATCAGGTATGGCAATAATTATGGCAGCTACTACCAATGCGCAGATAAATACAGCACAAAACCTTGACCATAGGCAGCAGGCAATTGTCCGCATTTCAGCACTTACCGGCAAAGGAGATTTATCAAAACTAAAAACTGAGCTCAACAAAGGTCTTGAAAATGAACTAACTGTAAATCAGATTAAGGAAATTCTGGTTCATGTATATGCCTATGCAGGATTTCCCAGAAGTCTTCGGGGTCTGCAAACTTTCATGACCGTATTGGATGACCGTAACGCTAATGGAATCAATGATAAATGGGGAGCAGAATCGTCACCCATTCATAATACAGGCAGCAAGTATGAGAGAGGTAAAATAATATTGGAAACATTAACAGGAGTGCCAGAAACTGAACCTAAAACCGGATATGCAGCGTTTGCTCCTGAAATTGAGGTATTTCTTAAAGAACATCTTTTTGCTGATATTTTTGAACGCGATGTTCTAAGCTATGCAGAAAGGGAATTGGTAACCATTTCCGTACTCAGCAGTATTGGTGATGTAGAACCAATGCTACGCTCCCATTTTAAAATTGGTTTAAACATGGGCTTAACTCCGAATCAGCTTCATCAATTTGTAGGCATTATCAAACAAACCATTGGCAGTAAAGAAAGCGATGCCTCCCAACATGTTCTGAATGAAGTATTAAAAGATAAATAAATAGTGAGAAGATGAAAAAGCTAACATCAATAATTGCATTGACAATATCTGTAGCAGTAACAAAAATGGCAAATGCACAAACTACGGAAAAGAGATATGAACAAAATCCTTTTACATTGGTATATGACGGAGCAATAAGCAAGAACGAAAAAGGAAAAGTCAACATCCATTCTATTACCTATCAACTGAATGGAATTCCAATTTCCGCCAACATATATACACCGGCAAATTACGATAGCTCAAAGAAATATCCTGCAGTAGTGGTAGCCCATCCTAATGGAGGTATAAAAGAGCAGACTGCAGGGTTGTATGCACAGCGCCTGGCAGAAGCGGGATATATAACCATTGCTGCCGATGCAGCCTATCAGGGAGCAAGTGGTGGTGAACCACGTCATACGGATACACCAGCAAACCGGATTGAAGATATTCATGGTATGGCTGATTGTATTACCCAATACAAAGGAGTGGATGCAGCCCGTTTAGGTGTTTTAGGTATTTGTGGCGGCGGTGGCTATACATTGAAAGCAGCCCAATCGGATAAACGGTTTAAAGCTGTTGCAACACTAAGCATGTTCAATTCGGGAGAGGTAAGGCGAAATGGGTTTCAAAATTCGCAGATAAATACCATTCAGGAACGTTTAAAGCAGGCTTCAGATGCCCGTGCACAGGAAGCTGCGGGGGGAAAAATTGTGTATACAGGAGTAGCCAGCATAACGGATGAAGAAATTGCTAAAACCCCTACAGATCTATACCGTGAAGGATTCGTCTATTATTACAGAACGCATACACATCCCAATTCAACCTTTCTGTATACAATGAGTAGTCTTCTCTATTTAATGACTTGGGATGCCACTACAGAGATGGATCTGATCAATCAGCCTCTTTTGATGATGGCCGGAAGCAAAGCAGATACAAAATATATGACGGATGAAGCATTTAGCAAGGCAAAAAATGCAAAAAATAAAGAACTTTTTCTTATTGAAAGAGCCACTCACATACAAACTTACTGGAAGCCGGAATATGTATCGCAGGCAGTCAATAAACTTGTAAATTTTTATCAAAATAACCTTTAAAATGACAATAATGAAGTATGGTCTAAAATATATTTTCCCAATGATATCATTGCTTTTTCTGACTTGCAGCAAAGAGCAAGAAACAAAGGATTTACAACCCAAAAATTCATCTGTATTCTCACAAGGGAAAAAGATAACAAACGATAATTTCACCGGCACAACCTACCTGCAAATGTTAATGGAGGCTGATAGCCTCAATTCTATATCTGTTGGAAATGTAACTTTTGAACCGGGATCCAGAAGTAAGTGGCATATTCATCCTGCAGGGCAAATATTACTGGGTATGGATGGTGTCGGTTATTATCAGGAAAAGGGACAACCTAAAAAGATACTCCGTAAAGGTGATGTAATAAAATGCCCGCCCAATACTCCGCATTGGCATGGAGCAAGTTCCGATATGCCTTTTGTTCAGGTAGCGATTACCGGCCGGGAAAAAGGAGAAACAGTCTGGCTTGAGCCTGTAACGGACGAAGAATATCATCAGTATTTCAATAAAATACCTTAGTCATATCCTGAACTTCTACAATAAGTCTGGCTCAATATGGTAAAGTTTTAGAATGCTAAGAAGCGGATACATCTAAAGTATATTAAAATCAAAATTTATTGTGAGATTAATATTTGATTAAGTGTACTTTTAAAGCATCCTAAAATAAACTCTGTATAGTGCAATTGTGCATCTAAAGCCTGAGTTTTACTATGAAGCTCTATCCTTTTGGAAAGTATAATTTCTCCTTTATAACTAAATGAAAAGAAAGAAAAAATCTTAAATCCTGAATTTCTTGTAGGGATAGCATATCCAGTAGATCCAATTCCCCAATCGGTATCAAATGATTTGGATACATTTACCGCCATTATATCTGCTATATTTTGGGTCACACAATTGTTTTCGTGGGCCTCAATCCTATCAATATTCAGGAACTTAACTTTTTCGGGTAATGTATAAGTTGTTATTCCCCCTTTGTAAAATAAGCTGGTATTGGGCATTTGAGAAAAAGCAAACTGTATTAATCCTGAAGTCACCCCTTCTGCAATGGATACGGTCTCGTTTACGGTAATAAGTGAATTACTTATATATTCAAGTAAATTTTGCTGGAATTTCATGGCGTATTCTTTTTATCTAAATTCAACTTTATAAAATCACTACCCCCTACTTTCAAATAACATCATAGTCATTTAATTCGGTTACAAAATAATGTTCAATAATTTCTTTTGCATTTTTGCACATCTGTAAAAGGCTTTCTCTTGAGGTATCTTCAAAAATGAAATCCTCGTGAACCTCAATGATAAACTCAGTTACTTTTTCTGTATTCATTAGGTCATAGGTCATTAAATCATTCAAATCATCCAATTTACTTTCTTCCTTAAAAAATGGAATCTTAAGGGAAATGGAATTCTTGAACTGAAAAAGATGTATTGTTTTCATAACCTTAGGTATTTTGTATTCTTTGTATAAGATTTGTTTATGCTTTAAAAGACTTTATAGCTCACAGATTACCTTTCTTTTAAAACAGATTCATCTTTTGGAAACAATAGCATTTTTTGCAAAAATTTCTTATAAATCAACCTTTATATGCAGATAAAGTACGAGTAAAAAGGACAGAGACCATTGGTTTCTATCCCTTAGTTAATTAAAATCTTTTCCCAATAGATATCCTATTTTCTGATTTTAATAAGCTCATTATGAAAATTGAGTATATGTAAGGGGTGTCAATCACCTTTCCATGGTTTGTGTCTGGTATTTTAAAGTTTCTGCAGTATAGGTGTCTTTACGCTCATACTACAATACAAAGATGGCCGTTTCTATCTACAGAAAGCTATATATATTTATAATAATCTTACATATATCACACCTTTTACAAATCTTCCAGATTTCCAAGACGTTTTTGCTTCAACTGCTTATAAAACGATGGTGAAAGCCCGGTTATTTTTTTGAACTGATTAGATAAATGGGCTACACTGCTATAGTTGAGCTTATAGGAGATCTCCGTAAGGTTGAGTTCATCATATAATAATAGTTCTTTTACTTTTTCTACTTTATTAATAATGATAAAGTGCTGCAAAGTCATTCCTTTTACCTCAGAAAACGTATTAGCCAGATAGGTATAGTCATACCCAAGCTTTTCGCTTATATAATCTGAGAAATTCTCCTTTGGAAGAGCATCCGAATAATGGATCATTTCTATGACTACATTTTTTATTTTTTCTATCAGGATACTTTTTTTGTCATCCAGTATTTCTAGGCCGGTTTTCAGCAGATTCTTTTTCAGGGTATCTCTTTGCTCAGTACTGATGTCATCCAATAATTCTACCGTGCCCAGATCTACAACAGCATTTTTAATGCCCAATCTTTCCAATTCCTGATAGACAACCATTTTGCAGCGCAAACTTACCATATATTTTATATACAACTTCATTACCCTTACATTTTACAAACTGTCAATTATTTCATTTTCAGTTATTTATTCAAAGTTACTCCTTTAAATTAGAAATATCTATGATTTATATAACAAATTAAAATACTATTACAAAGCCGTCCTCTTTTAATGATCGAAATTTACAGTTAACAAAAAATATTTTATAATGTCAAAAGAAAAAGACGGAAAAAAGAAATCAGATAAAACACCAGCCTCAAAATCTGCAAAAGAAAAGCGAGAAGATAAAATAACCAAAAGAAAAGATAAAGAAAACGAAGGCCGAAATGCCGGAACCTAAATGGTAACTATAAAAAAAGAAGGAATTATACTCAGGAGAACCACCCTGGACTTTGAGAGCGAAGGTGTTTTGAACCCTGCAGTCATTCAGGATAATGGCAAGATACATTTGTTTTACAGAGCTGTAGCAAAAAATAATTTCTCCAGCATCGGACATTGCATACTATCAGATTATCAGACTATAGAAATCAGGTTTCACAGCCCTGTTATCATCCCGGATTTTGAATACGAAAAACACGGTGTTGAAGATCCCAGAATTGTAAAAATTGATGGTTTATTCTACCTTACCTACACCAGCTATGACGGGATAAATGCATCTGGAACATTAGCAACCTCTAAAGACCTGAAATCATGGCAAAAAGTAGGAATAATTGTTCCGAGAATCTCCTATAAAGACTTTAAACCCTTATCAGAAACCCAGGGAACAATCGCTGAGAAATACAAACGATTTAATAAACTCCCGCCAGGGAACAAAAACAACAATGATGTATTTCTATGGGATAAAAATGTAGTTTTCTTTCCAAGAAGAATAAATGGTAAGCTGTACTTTCTTCATCGTATAAGACCGGATATTCAAATTGTGAGTATAGAAAATATTGAAGACCTGAATCCTGATTTCTGGAAAGAGTATCTTCTGAACTTCAAAGATCATATACTGTTATCTCCAAAATATGACCATGAGCTAAGCTATATCGGCGGTGGATGTCCACCAATAGAAACCGAGCATGGATGGCTTATGATATATCATGGGGTACATGATACCATTGAGGGATATGTTTACAGTGCATGTGCCGCTTTACTGGAGCTCAACAATCCGGAAAAAGAAATATCAAGACTCCCCTATCCCCTTTTCAAACCTGAGGAAAAATGGGAATTGAAAGGTGAGGTCAATAATGTCTGCTTCCCGACAGGAACGGTTGTAGATGGTGATATACTCTATATCTATTACGGAGCTGCCGACAAAAGAATTGCTGTGGCCTCTTTAAGTATCTCAGAATTATTGAAAGAGCTCATGCATACCCCATCATAATGGATCATCAATAAGAAGTATCGGACTTTAAATAAAAATTAAAATGAATAAGAATATAAATTCAGACGTGGAGGAGAAGATAAAAAGACGATCTGCCCAAAATAAAAAAAACACAATTTATTATAGACCTGAAATTGTCTTCATCAGTACTTTTCCTCCTAAGGTGTGTGGTATTGCCACCTATTGCCAGGATCTGGTAGCATCTCTTCAGCTAAAGTTTAAAGAATCATTCAAAATAATTATTTGTCCTATGGAAACCGAGGATGAAAATTATCAGTATACAGAAAAGATTGAGTACAGCCTGAATACATCAGATGCAATATCTTATTTGGAACTGGCTGACAGAATCAATAAAAATGACAATATCCAGCTTGTTATGCTTCAGCACGAGTTCGGTTTTTTCAATGAAACCAAAAATGGATTATCTCTTTTTCTCCAGAACTTAAAAAAAGATATCATCATTACCTTTCACACCGTTCTCCCCAAACCGAATCAGGAACTAAAAGAAAAGGTAAAAGAAATCAGCCGCTTATCCAAGTCCATTATTGTAATGACCGGTATTTCTTCGGATATCTTATCCAACGACTATGATATTCCTTCTGATAAAATTACAGTAATCCCACATGGCACCCATTTATTGCCCTTTATCGACAAAACTTCATTAAAAACGAAGTATGGCCTTAAAGACAAAAAGGTACTTTCCACATTTGGTCTATTAGGTTCCGGTAAAAATATTGAAACAACCCTGGAAGCATTGCCCGAAATCATTTCCCAAAATCCGGATGTGATGTTTCTGATTATTGGAAAAACCCATCCTACCCTTATAAAAAATGAAGGTGAAAAGTATCGGGATTTTTTGCAGGAAACCATTAAAAGGCTTCATCTGGAAATGCATACCTGCTTTATTAATCAGTATTTACCTTTGGATGAACTATTAGATTATCTGCAGCTTACCAATGTTTATCTTTTTACTTCAAAGGATAGAAATCAGGCTGTAAGCGGCACTTTTTCCTATGCCATCAGCTGTGGATGTCCTATTGTTTCTACCCCTATTCCTCATGCCCTGGAAGTATTAAAAGAAGACACCGGTATTATCATTGATTTTGAAGCTCCGGAGCAGCTTGCTGCTGCAGTGAACAGCTTACTGAAAAATGAAAATGTACAGGAAAAACTACGGGCAAAAAGTCTGGAAAAGATGGCTCCTACAGCCTGGGAAAATTCGTCCATTTTGCATGCCTTGTTATTTCAGCAGCACAGCAAAAATAAGATAAAGCTCAATTACACTCTGCCTACCATCAATCTTAGCCATATCAAAAATATGACAACAGATTTCGGAATGATTCAGTTTTCTAAAATCAACAAGCCTGATATCGATTCGGGATATACGTTAGATGATAATGCCCGTGCCATGATTGTTGTCTGCAGGCATTATGAAGTAAGCAAAGATGAATCGGATCTTGAATTAATTTCTACTTACCTTACTGTCATTAAGTTTTGCCAGCAACCTGATGGAAGCTTTCTCAACTACGTAGATCAGCATAAGAAATTTGCCCAGCAGAATTATGAAACCAACCTTGAAGATTCTAATGGAAGAGCCATCTGGTCATTGGGTTACTTGCTTTCACTAAAGGAAATTTTACCGCAGCAGTTTTCTGACGAAGCAGAATCCATCATACAAAAAAGTCTTTCTTCTCTGGAAAAAATTCACTCTACCAGAGCTATGGCTTTTATTATAAAGGGATTGCACTATCAAAATGCTGAAAAAAACATTCCGTTATTAAAAAAACTGGCCAACCGATTGGTAAAAATGTATCAGCATGAAAAACATAATGACTGGCATTGGTTTGAAAGCTATCTTACCTACGGCAACAGTTTATTACCCGAAGCTTTACTATGTGCATGGATCACCACTAAAGAAGATATCTATAAGCAAATTGCAAATGAATCCTTTCAGTTTCTGCTTTCCAAAATATTCATCAAAGGAAACATCAAGGTAATATCCAATAAAGGATGGCTGCAAAAAGAAACCGTGAAAGCCCCTGAAACAATAGGTGGCGAACAACCCATTGATGTTGCGTATACCATCTTGGCGTTATCTACATTCTACAAGGTCTTTAAGGACGAAAAATACCTATACATGATGAAAACTGCCTTTAATTGGTTTCTAGGCAAGAACCATTTACATCAAATAATATATAATCCTGCAACAGGAGGCTGCTATGACGGGCTTGAGGAAAAAAACGTAAACCTGAACCAAGGCGCTGAATCTACAGTCAGTTATCTTATGGCGAGACTTTGCTTCCCTAGATAAGTATTCAGTGATAATAAGATGGTTTTAATTGGATATTTCCAGAAGTGTGGTCTAAGGGACAATGGTAATGAAAAGGTAAATTAAAAATATACCAATAAGCACCACTCCCTGCATAATATTGGTTCTGCCGGTTGCCAGTGAAACGGTAATAATAAAAAGGGATAGCCCCAAAAGGATGGTAGATTTGATATCTATTCCCAATGACATTCTTATGCCTGTTATTACAGATATAATGGCAATGGCAGGAATGCTGAGCCCGATACTTGCCAAAGCAGAACCAAATGCCAGGTTCAGGGAAGTCTGAATCTGGTCACTTTTTGCAGCCCTTACTGCAGCCAGCCCCTCCGGAAGAAGCACAATACCAGCAATAATGATACCTACCAGAGATCTTGGTGCCCCTGCTGATACCACGATATGCTCAACATCTTTTGAAAGAAGCTTGGCCAATAAAACCACTACGCCTAAACATAGAATTAACAATATACAACTGATATACAGTTCTTTTTTGGATGATTTTTCAGGATGATCATCTGCCGATTGCTTTCCTGAAATTTTGTTTTGTGGAGATATGAAAAAGCTTCGGTGCCTCATCGTCTGGATCATTGTAAAGCCCAGATAAAGCCCCAAAGAAATTAATGCGATAAAAAGCAGCTGAAAGGAAGTGTATTCACCTCCGCGGTGGCTTACCGTATAATTGGGCAGGATAAGGACAAAAATAATGACAGACGTAAGCGTAATCAACGCGGTGCTTACTCCCTGCAAGGTAAAGCTTTGTTCTCTGTACCGTAAAGACCCTATGACAATACAGCTTCCGATAATTCCGTTAAGGATAATCATTACGGCTGCAAAAACAGTATCTCTGGCAAGCGTAATGGTTTCTAAACCTTTGGCACCCATCATAATGGAAATAATTAATCCTACTTCTATTACCGTAATGGCAAAGGCAAGAAGTAAGGTTCCGAAAGGCTCACCCAAACGATGGGCAATGACTTCTGAATGATACACTGCAGCCAGAACACTTCCCATTAGAAATAAGGCAAGAATCACAGAATAATACCCTGAAGCAAAAACAGGATTTCCAAAATAAAAGAGCCATGCCAAAATGGGAACCAAAAACGTCCACATTCCTAAATATTTTTTTGTATTCATAAAAAACAGTAATAATTTTTGTACAGCTGAATCGTCTTTTCAGAGAACATCAGCCGGTTTATATTTCCTTGTTGAAAAAGCTTTTGTTAATGGTTTGAAGCTGTTAAGAGAAAGTATAGCGGAAATATAAAATAATGAAAAGAAGTAAATACGTCTGAACTTACAACTTATATTGGCAGTTCAAAACAGTAAAGTAGCAAGATACGAATTATCAATCATTTATCAGAATTATAGGGGAGCCTATTTTTCTTTGCACATGCATACCCTGATGTCAGGAACAAAAACCACCGGAAGATTCTTAAAAAGTGTGATATGTGCAATATTAAAATAATAATCTATAATACAATGCATTATAAAAGAATCACCTTTGTATAGTAACAATTAAGTTATACCAAAATCCACATTATGGACACAAACCACAACAAAGGTGACAAATCTTTCAAAATTACGGAAGACTGGGCAACCCAGTCGAAGCAGTTGAGAGAAAAATTTTCTACATTAACGGATTACGATCTAAAGCTTGAAGAAGGTAAAGAAAAGGAAATGCTTGAAAGAATTGGCAACAGGTTAAGAAAAAACCGTGAAGAGGTTCTCAATATTATTAAAGAAATTAATCTTTCGTAAACCACTTTTCAGATACAGTTAAAATCTTTGAAAAAGTATATTTATTAAAGGTTTGAGCTGAAAAAAAGGGATGGAAAGTCAAGCAGTTCTATCCCTTTTATATACACTACCCCTACTCTTTTTGCCAGTAAATGAACTGTGATGAATGATAAAGAACTTGAAAAATCAAAAGTATATATTACCCGCCATATGGTAGAATATATTTCTAACGCTGTGGTAAGCAAAACAATACTTGAAAAGTTAACCGGTACTATCAGTGCCCTATCGTTTGATGAAGGAAAAGGGCTGCCAGAAAAAATTTCTCCTTTTGATGCTGTTGTACAGGTGATTGAAGGTAAGGCAGAAATAATCATAGATGGTGGATCCTATTTTCTGGAAGACGGAGAATCTATCATTCTCCCAGCCCACAAGCCCAATTCTATAAAAGGAAATAAGCGCTTTAAAATGATTCTAACCATAATAAAAAGCGGCTATGAATAAAATAGATAACATATCAAGCTTAACAACAAAGATATTTAAAACCACTGCTGAAATTCAAAAAGAATTTCCAGAACTGTATGAGCTTTTAGATGAGACCCCCTTATTTTTTTCTTTTGCAGAAAAGAATATTACCATTAAGGATCTGAGACAATACCTCATTTCATTAAGAATGCAACAAAAATCCTTTGAAAAAGAGACGACAAAAAGACATGATATACACTAAAGTTCTAATGAAAAAACTGAATAAAAATCCAAAGAGCAGGTTCCAGCTTAGAAATAAAAAAAATATTTCGAGAAGAGCCTATTACTCCCAGTTTGTCTCCTTGTTCTATATCAGAAATACCAATATCACTTTAGAAAAGGATGCTACAGAAATTCTTAGAATGCTAAAGGAATTACAGAACCTTAATAACAAATCCAGATTGGTATTCAGTACACACTGCAGCCTAAGCAAACATAACCTGTGGCAGTCTGTCTTAGTCAGTTTAAGTGATAACATACACTATTTTAAGCTTCAGTTTGAATATATACTGGAGAATATAGTTAAAAAAAATAAAATCAATTCATCTATATTCTGGCAGCAAAACAAAGTCTACATTAATGATCTGGAAGAGAACTATGAAAAACTGGTACAACTGGCAGATCAGCTTTTACCGAAAGAAGAAAGATTATCATGGAAAACTACCATCTGTAACTTTTATGATGAAATTTTCTCCTTACTCATTCCCCTTACCAGTATATGCAGGCTTGAAGCAGATTTTATAGAAAAATATACCCCTAAAATCTTCAACAATATCACAATGGATATTATCAAAAATATTCCTAAGGAGTACAACTTAAAAGAGGCAAGAGAATACGAGAAAGAATATTTGAATATATTAACAGATTACAGCCATGAATTCAGTAAAAAACGCAACTTTTGGGACAACTTGTTAAATATACTCTCAGGAGGTATGTACAGGTTGCCGTCAGAACATACCATGCTGAAAAGATGGGTTACCGGAAAAATGAAAGATAAATTTCCTCAATTACCCCCAGCCTAACCCTATCCTTATTACCCCCTATCCTATGAAAACAATACACCTTTTTCAGTTCAAAAATTCCATTTTCTGCAACACTCCATTTTTTCAAGAAGAAGACAGGCTGAAAGCTGATGTAAAGGAATTTGATTTGATAGATATTGAAATCGTAACAGAGTATATCGTTAAAACTCAGGACGATTTTATCTTTGAAAACACCTCCATGGATCATCTTTTATCCATGTGTAAAAAAGCTCAAAAAACAATTGAACATTACTTTGTAGCAAAGCTAAATGGCTATGACATGATCTGAAAAAGAGCACCATTACTTTCAATGGCACTCTTTTATTGATCTATTATTAATCATTCTAAACCTTATTTACTTATTCAGTATCGAGTAAATGATCGTATCTAGAAATTGCCCGTTGTAGAATTCATTTTCCTTAAAATATCCCTCCTTAACAAAGCTACACTTCTCCAATACTCTGGCTGAGGCTACATTGTCCGGATCTATCACGGCTTCTATAGAATGCAGATTCATTGTAGTGAATGCATACTTCACAACCCTGTCAATAGCCTCGGTAACATACCCTTTTCCCTGATACTCCGGAAGCAGCATATACCCAATTTCTGCCCTATAGTGCTCTGGCTTTATATGATAGTATCCTATAGTACCCATCATTTTGGGATCATCTTTTAAGGTAATTGCCCAGTTAATCATCTCATTACCGGTAATTTTTTCATCCATTATTTTGAGATGCTCCGATGCTTCTGCAAGTTCTGTGGCTAAAGGTCTGGGAATATATTTCATCATATCCGGATCAGAACGCATGGCAAATAATTCATGAATGTCATTGGCATCAGCACGTCTGAGTTTCAGTCTATCCGTTTCAAGTTCGGGAAATACTGAAAAATTGATTTCAAGCATATTAGTTTTATAAGAACGTAAAAATAGAAATTTCACCTTTAATCCACTATAACAATTTTAAATTTCCATAAAACAAGGGTGTATACAGCATCAACTCTCAAAAACAAGGTGGTCTTATAATTGTACTTAGTAAAGAAACAACACTAAATTTAATAGTATGGCCACTAAAACATTAACAAAGAAAGCAGAAGCCAAAAAACCGGCACCATCCAAAAGAACATCAAAAACACCTGCTAAAAAAAACGCAGCTAAAGAGCTGAAAGATTTATTTGAAGACGCACTGAAAGACATTTATTGGGCAGAAAAAGCACTGGTAAAATCATTGCCGAAAATGCAGAAAAATGCAACCGATAAAAAACTTAAGTCCGCCATTGAAAACCATATCATGGAAACCATCGTTCATGTAAAAAGGCTTGAAGAATGCTTTAAGTCATTGAAAAAAAGAGCACAGGCAAAAAAATGTGATGCCATGCAAGGGCTGTTGGATGAGGGCAAAAGCATTCTGGAAGAAACAAAACCAGGCCCCGTGAGAGATGCCGGCATTATAGCAGCAGCACAGAAAGTAGAGCATTATGAAATTGCCACCTACGGAACATTGGCAGCCTACGCCAAAGTCTTAAAAGAAGAAGTATGCCTCAAAAACTTTTTAGCAACCCTTAACGAGGAGAAGAAATGTAATGATCTCCTGACAAAGGTGGCTGATACCAGACTTAATAGCAAAGCTTTATAAGGTATTGATAAGATAAAAAAGAGATCCAGCTGGATCTCTTTTTTATTAAAGAGGGTACATGAAGAAAGCCTTGAAGCAGTACCATACATACAAGCAAAAGATTGATCAACAAAAAAATCGTTGAGACATAACCTCTATTATGGCTTCACTTCCTGCTTTCTTAGTTTGTGGTATTGATCTTCTTCCCTCTCCTTTCCAGAATAAGGTGTGCAGCATCCAGCATTTTAATCAGATGAATGTACGGAATCACGAGATTCCTTTCCGGTAGGTTGTCATAAGCGCCCAGTGAAAAATGGACCATACCGGACAGAAAATAATCAAACTCCCTGATGCTGTATTCCCGGAATGCTTTTTTAAAGACCAGCAGAGGGTTCTGGTATTCTTTCTCCGACAACAAGCCCAGAAGCAATGGAGAAACATTCTCCAATGGCATATGGCCCGCCCACTTCCTATCCTTCAGCATGGTGAGGTAGCAAGCCTGCACAAACGACCGCATAGACTGGTGAAACTGAAAGACCACGGCAGGATCTTCATTCATCCGGCTATTCCTCTTTACCGCGTAGCTCATCATACTGTTTAACCGTTCCTTAGATACAGGAAGATCATTCAACTGAAAGAACGTCTCCATCAGCTGTAATCCTGATTGCTTCTTAGGCACTGCCCAACATGGGGGCTCACAGGGTATTCTGGTCTTTTTCATGCATATGTATTTTTGTAATAATTGCTGTTCATACTTTGTGATTCCACAGTAATCAATCTTAAAACACTTTTGTGTCTTTTAACTCCAGTGAATCTTCGATTTCTGTTTTATATAAAATGCTTTAAACAAGCTTAGTTGTAAAAAGGGAGGAAGTTCAGCATTGGCAGAACTCCCTGCCCTACAAGACAAAAAATAAAAACTTATGATAGAATTTGTGTTTTTCAGAAAGCCCTTAGGCCGCAACGGATTGTACACTCCATTGTAACGTGTCATGATACTTGATGGGGTAAAGCGGGCTTAGAAAAAGATGATTGTAGAAAAGCTGAACAGCATGAAATAAAAAACGGCATGGGACTCTACAATATCCACCATTGAGGTACTGGTATACCTGGGAACAGATAAGAGAGAACCCACGCCTAGGTCGTGAGCTTCCTGCTTATTGTCTCGTTCCTAAAAATTACCAGTTTTCAATGGAGAGATTCTAAGCAATAGCTTCTAATATTCGTTGAAGTATCGCAAAATTACATTAATTTTTTAATGTAACATTTTGCTAATATACAAATTTATTTACACATGTGTAATTGTTGCAATGCTTTTTTATTAGTCCTTTTGTTTTCATGAAAAAACAAATTAAAATAATTGAATTAACAGAAGCTATATCAGCGGTTATAAAAGATCTTTACAAAGAAAGAGGTACTGCGGTATTAGATGAAAATAATCAGTATTTTAATGAGATAGGCAAAAATTTAGGATTAGAAAGGTACACCTCCACTGATCATAATGTCACCTGTAGTAAACTATTTGCCATCTGCGACTTTTTTGAAATTTCAATGTCTGAATTTTTCATTAAGGTTGAAGAGAAAAATAAACTACTCAAATTTGATAAGAAACGACAGGGCTCATTAGTGTTAAAAGCTTATGAGGACGCTGAAAAAAACAAAAGAAAATCCTAACGTTTCATTAGAATTTTCTTTTGTTCTTTGAAGTATCGCAAAGCTACATTTATTGTAGCTTATTTAACAAAGAGAATAAAAAGAACAAAAAAGGATACATATATATATCCTAAATTTTAACTTCAAACTGAGAATTTTACAGTTAATGAATGAAATCGAACTTAATAACTGTAAAAAAGCTCTTGGTTATAGAATTTCTGAACTGAGAAAGAAAGTTATAAACCCCGAGACAAATAAACCTATTTCACAAGAAGAATTGGGTTTAAGAACTGGACATGCAAAGAAGACAATCGGAGAATTAGAAAGAGGTAATACAAATCCCCGCTATGATACCCTACTTATAATCAGTAAAGAACTCAATGTTACAATACAAGAGCTCTTTGATTTTGATATGAAAAAATACATTAAACTAGCAAGTAAATCCTGACGAGAGTCGGGATTTATTGTTATTATGAATGAAGATAAAATTGGGTAGCTTATAGTTCGCAAAGACAAAACTATTACCGGAGCATCACTAAGATCGGGATTAGTATTTAAACAGATTCCTCAGCCGAAAACAATTGAAGATGCTAATCTTCTTTTACAGTAAATTGAGGAATTTTAGCTTCATATAACTTAAATTTGAATTATGGAAACAAACGAAGTACGCATAGGAAATTATATAATGGATAAAAAAGATGAAAACATAGAATATGTATATCATATTCATGATCTTGGAGATATAGTACTCATTAATGACCTTCATCCAGATGCTTGTATACCGATTCCTTTAACTGAGAAATGGTTACTAAATTTTGGTTTTGAATCTAGCGTTGGATTTGAGGGCCAAACATATGATCCAAAAGATGAATTTGCGAACCAATTTGTATATACTCTAGACAGTGGAATTTCTCACCTTGATTTTACTTGTAGACCATCTAAAGGCTGGATAATTAAATTAGGAGATTATGATGATGAATTAGAGGTAAAATATGTTCACCAATTCCAAAACCTTTTCTTCGCACTTAAAGGAAAAGAGTTAACTTTAAAATAAAACGATATGACAAGATTAAAACATGTTTCATGTGTCAGAAGAGCTTATTTAAAGGAAATTCTTTCTCGTCAGTTTTTTCCATGGATTACATGGGTTATAAAAACGGATGATGGACGTGAGTATTTTGCGCCTAAAACTGAATTTTCCATTATACAATAAATCCCCAATTAAGGGGATTATTTATTCTATGAAATCTATAAATTCTATACCGCGAGTATTAAAAACCTCACTTTTACCTTCAATAATTTCATGTAGATGTTTTATTGGAATAGCAATACCATAACCTAAATCATCATAATCATCTTTTAAACCGGGAAGATTAGTTGCTATTCCAACAACATTTCCCTTGTTATTTATTATCGGTCCCCCACTATTACCTCCTTTAATCTTAGCCGTAATTAGCATCAGATTTTGCCTAATCCATAGATCTTCTGATAATGATGCAATAGAACCCACAGAAGGAGTGAATCGTGAGCTTATTGTTGCCTTTTCTGCAGTCATAAAAGTATGAAAGCCTATTACTTTAGGAAACCCAAGTGCTAAAACCTCATCTAAAACTTGACCTTCTTCAGTTTCGATAAAATTAAAACCTTGAGCGTGTCCTTGTGGAAATTTAATAAACATTAAATCAATTTTTTCATTTTCGTGAACCAGAAACTCTGATGTTTCAAGTACATCTTTTGGGATGCCTTTAATGGATAGTTTTTTTGCATGCTCAACACAATGCTTAGCAGTAGCAATTCCATCATGAAATAAGAAACATGTTCCAATTCCAGGATCTTCATCTAAGTAATGACATATTGGAAGAACAATGTTCTTATAACTTTGATTGATATATTTAAATCCAAAAACTAAACAGTTCAACCTTTCATTTACTATATTTTTTAAAGTTTCATTTCTAAAAAGTTTTCCCTTTCCATCAGCTGGCAGATAAATGTAAGTATCATCAAAATTGTGAGCAGTATCTTTAACAACAACTGATAAATATTTATTCTTAACAAGTATCTCACATATTGCAGCAATACTTGAAATAGGAGGCATTTCAACAGTATTATACTTTGAATGGTAGTATTGGCAAAATTTTACAATTGTCCTCCTTTCATTATTTCCCACAGTTCGACCAAGATCATGGTGTGCAGAAAAGTACTCTAAGATTTCAATAAGCAAATTTTCGTACTTGTAGGGGTATTGGTCAAATTCTATCATTTTTTATGGTTTTAGCTTTCCACAAATATAACAAAAAGCCCTTTTAAAAAGAAAGCCCCAATAAGGGGCTATTTTTATGCGTTATTAAACCTTAGGTATACTGCATTTATATTTATATGAACATTTTGATATTGTAGGTTCCATATAATTTCTTCACCATTAATTAAAACGATTTTAGTGCGATCATAAAGGCTTGGCGATACTTGGATTATATGATTAACGTTTACTGATGTTAAAGTTCCATCCTCTTTTGTAATTTGAATAAACATAATTATTGTTTTGGTTAAGTAGCTAAAATAAGAAATATTCTATAATGCAATCAAATACTTTCTAAAACTTCCATTTTGAGCTAAAACGGGATCATGTAATATATGAAATCACACGATGCCATCCTGCGGTAGTGGAGATTTTATTTCAAACAAGAACCATAAAATCCCTTAAAAACCTCACTACAAGAGCCATAGGCCGTTCCAAAGTACCTCTAGGTACTTCCCTAACCCCCTCGAGGGTCTTCCCAAGGGGCTATACCCCCTTAAGGAACGGCCTATACCCCCTTACCTAAGGGGGTAGAACCACTTGTATAACGGGCTAGAGACACTTACCCAACGGGCTTCAGGCCGTTCTGCAAGGAGTATCACCCCTTATCATAGTCCCTGGAGGGGGTTATGATAAGGGGTGCAGGGATCTCCTTATCCATACCCTATACATATGTACACATTGTACACAATTGGGTGCAATTTGCATATTATGTGCAATTATGGGTTTCCATAGTGCAGGACTCCATAAATGATTTACTTTTATCCTGTGATAGAAATCACACAAAAAAGAATTAATTATTATATTTACAAAAACACAAATGCTTATGAAGACAAATCTAGTCTGCGGACT
>NZ_JAWRWZ010000819.1:0-237 GCF_046535285.1 Chryseobacterium sp. SIMBA_028
GGTGTAGATTACGTATGCAGGATTATCTGGTAAAATATCAATTAAAAGATTGTCGGTTGACTTATTTTGAAAACTTTCATCAGAAATTAAAGAATCTAATGCAATAGTTTGTGTCTGATCATTATTTACTTTATCTAAATATTGATCTACGCTGAGCATCAGTTTGATTTTTGAATCATTAATCATCATCTGGATTCGGGCTTGTGGTAATTCCCCATCGATAGGTAAATAAGTTGC
>NZ_JAWRWZ010000820.1:0-237 GCF_046535285.1 Chryseobacterium sp. SIMBA_028
GTGCCTGCGGCGAGGGCCACGGTGCCTGCTGCGATGTCGCTTCCCGCGCCCCGAACGTAGGTGCCCGGTTTCACTGGCGGCAGCTGCACCACGGCGTCGGTTGTTTCAGGGCGCGGAAAGGAGTCCGGCGTCGCCTTTTCGATGGGCACGACGGCGTCTGCCCCCTCGGGGATCATTGCCCCGGTCATGATCGGTGCGGCGAAGCCGGGGCGGAGCGGTGCTGGCACCGCACCTGCC
>NZ_JAWRWZ010000821.1:0-237 GCF_046535285.1 Chryseobacterium sp. SIMBA_028
GGAGCGCGCCACGCGGGACCACCTGACGGGGTTGTTGAACCGCGGAGCGTTCCTTGAACTGGCCAACTCGTAATTGAAGCGATTGCGCTCCAACGAGTCCGGTGCGGCGGTGGTCCTCGCGGACTTGGACAACTTCAAGGCCGTTAACGACGAATACGGCCATGGGGCGGGCGATGCGGCGTTGAAGGCTTGCGCGGATGCCTGCAGTGCCTCGGTGCGGTCCACGGACTTGATCGG
>NZ_JAWRWZ010000822.1:0-236 GCF_046535285.1 Chryseobacterium sp. SIMBA_028
CGGCGGCCAGCGACAGAATGCCGGCAAGGGCGGTGCGGCGGGTGATGGACGGAAGGGTCATGGCTGATCTTCTCCTTCGAAGAGCGTTGCGTGGATACGGTTTTCGATTGCGATGACGCCCGTCTGCTGCCTGCCGGGTTCGGTGCGTGGGCGCGGCAGATCGACCTTGGTTTCCAGCGCGATGCGGGCCGGACGGGCGGAGAGCACATAGATGCGGTCCGACAGCAGCACGGCCT
>NZ_JAWRWZ010000823.1:0-236 GCF_046535285.1 Chryseobacterium sp. SIMBA_028
TTGTAAGCATAATCAATTTTTTGAAGTGGAGTAGTAATATTTGTCCCTCCAACTTTTTTAGATTCTAACTGAGAAAGCTCATTGTATTTATTCTGGGCCAGGATTTCTTTGGGATTAGTATTTACCTGATGTTTATGCACCAGCAATCTGTTTTGCAGATCATATTGAAAAGTCTCTGTAATGACCTTTTCGGTATCAGTATCGAGTCTCTTATGTTTGGTAACGGATTTTAATGG
>NZ_JAWRWZ010000824.1:0-236 GCF_046535285.1 Chryseobacterium sp. SIMBA_028
GCATTGAAAGTACTTGCCGCGGCAAGGGCAGCGGCAACTGTGGGAAGCTCTCCGGCCCAAGCGATCCGCGCGGCTGCAGCCAAGGGTTACCCCCGGAGAAGAAGCCTTGAACGAAGAGTTTGGATGGAGCTTGTAGCCTGCCTCGATATCGCCGAAACAAGTGGTTGCCCACTCGCCGGCCTGCTGACACGGTTTGCCGCCCAGCTTGAAGCCGAAGAAGATTCCGAAGCAGCCCG
>NZ_JAWRWZ010000825.1:0-236 GCF_046535285.1 Chryseobacterium sp. SIMBA_028
TGCCAATAAAATACAAGATTTATGAAGGATTCATTCAAAATTCCACAGTTTCTGTTAAGGTTTGCATTGGGGATTACATTTTTAACACCGGTTTCAGACAGATTAGGACTTTTAGGACCAGCAGGTACGGGAAATGTAGAATGGGGAAATTGGGATAATTTCATTAGTTACACTACAACGCTCATGCCTTTTTTAGACAGACCGATGGTCAATGTAATGGGTGGAATCGCTACTGT
>NZ_JAWRWZ010000092.1:0-357 GCF_046535285.1 Chryseobacterium sp. SIMBA_028
CCAATATTGCTTCCACTAAAAATTATGTATGGATTGCAACAGGAGGTAAAGCGTCAAGAATAATAAGGCTTACTCGTAAAAATGATCAGTTTGAAATTTTTAATACGCCTGTTATTCAGGGAGAATCTTCCCAGGGAATATACTCTATAGATTTTTATGATGACCAGTTCGGCATTGCAGCTGGAGGAGATTATACCAAACAAGAAGCCAATATCAACAATATTGCAACCACTTATGATGGTGGAAAAACCTGGAAGATTCAGGCTTCCGGGCAGAATGCAGGGTATACCACTTGCGTGAAAATTAAACCGGGCTCCAAAGGAAAAGAAATCATCGCAATTGGAGATCAGCATATAA
>NZ_JAWRWZ010000826.1:0-236 GCF_046535285.1 Chryseobacterium sp. SIMBA_028
TATAAGCTGTGTGGATTTATCAAACATCAGTGGGCTCCGTCGCAAGCCTTAAAGAAGCAAGCGAGCGTGAACCGGCGAAGCGGGCTGGAGAGAGATAGCGACATGCTTTTGCCAATACCAGCCACGGGTCGCTGAGGAAAATCCATCATCACTGCTCGCCTGATTACGTTGTCGATCGGAAATTTAGAAGCGAAAAAGCATTACAGAGGCATACCTAAGCTCACGCGCTAAAGGCC
>NZ_JAWRWZ010000827.1:0-236 GCF_046535285.1 Chryseobacterium sp. SIMBA_028
GCGGTGCGCCCTCAAGAGTGGCGCCGGCGGCCAATTTGGCGAAGAAGCCATCGTCTGCGGCGTAGCGCTCGGCTTGTTCAATCACTATGCCGACCTGGCGGCGGGCGGCCACCTTGCCGCCCTGCTTCGCGGAGCGGAGTGATTCGATGTAACCGTCGATCGCGCCCGGAACGTTGGCAGCACGACCAGCCTGATGCTCCCAGTGCTCGTAGCTGTCTGTGGGCATGAGATCAAAG
>NZ_JAWRWZ010000828.1:0-236 GCF_046535285.1 Chryseobacterium sp. SIMBA_028
TCAAAGATATTTTTACCTTTGTACAAGCCAATGAAAAAGATTCTTGCCATACTATTCTCTATTTTCTACTTCGGATTTTCTTCCGGGGCAGCTTTTAGCGTTCACTACTGTATGAAAGAAATGGCTTCTGTAAGCCAGAAAGTGGATGATCTTTGCAGTAAATGCGGGGTTAAAACTAAAAAGGACTGTTGTAAGACAGAAATTAAAGTGGTAAAAGTAGATAACTCCCAAAAGAC
>NZ_JAWRWZ010000829.1:0-236 GCF_046535285.1 Chryseobacterium sp. SIMBA_028
TGATGAAAGCAATGGGACTGAATACAGTGACAACCTATGTTTTCTGGAACTACCACGAAGAAAGTCCGGGCAAATGGAACTTCTCAGGTGAAAAAAATTTAAAGAAATTTATAAAAACCGCACAGGAAGTAGGACTGTATGTAATCATTCGTCCCGGCCCTTATGTTTGTGCTGAATGGGAATTTGGCGGATATCCTTGGTGGTTGCAAAAAGATAAAAATTTAGAAATTAGAACT
>NZ_JAWRWZ010000830.1:0-236 GCF_046535285.1 Chryseobacterium sp. SIMBA_028
CAATCGAGGATGCTAATGGAAATGTGACAGGTTTCTATGATAAAGAAACAGATAACTACAGACAAAACCATGATCAGTTGCTTTGGGAGCAAAAATTTGATGATTATTGGAATTTAGAGACCACCGTTCATTATACCAAAGGAAAATGATATTATGTAAATTACAAACAGATAAGTTGTTTCTCAAAAGATAATCTGCCTGATATTATTGAGAACGGACTGACTATTAAAAAATCA
>NZ_JAWRWZ010000831.1:0-235 GCF_046535285.1 Chryseobacterium sp. SIMBA_028
CATTGAATTTATATTTTAGAAATTCTGTTAGATATAAAATTCCATTTAATACTGAATCAATAAAAGTTGATTATTTTGAATTGAATAATGCTGATTATATAGAATTGTATAAGAAAACCTTTGAAAATAAGCTGTATCATTCTGTACCTAATCATAATAATGCAGGTGGTTATCCTAATATGCCGAAACCACCTAAAGAAAATTCCAAATAAACAAAATCCATCGCAAATGCGAT
>NZ_JAWRWZ010000832.1:0-235 GCF_046535285.1 Chryseobacterium sp. SIMBA_028
GGATACTATGGGTAAATTAGGTCTTAATCAGGAAAAACTAGAGAAAATGAATGTCTTGGAAGACTTATTAAAGGGCTTTAAAACAGATAAATTAATTCCTGTAAGCCTTAATCTTGGTACTGTTATCACCCGATTGGATGCAAGACTATCACTGCAAAGGAATGGTGAAGGCGAAGTAACTGTTGCCATTCACGGAATCCGTAAAGAGCCCAATTTAGATTACAAATTCTTCGGG
>NZ_JAWRWZ010000833.1:0-235 GCF_046535285.1 Chryseobacterium sp. SIMBA_028
TTTGTAGACAAAGTAACTGGAAGGGAGCTCGTAATATTTGAAAAATAAAACTGAGTGAAGAATGAAACCGAGCCATTTCCTTGTGGGGGAATAGATCCTGTATAAGGTTTTGAAACTCCAATTCTAGCATATCCGTCAAACGGTCCTTTCAGTACAACATTGATCTGAAAATTATAATATCCTGATCGGTTTGCAATAAATTCTTTTGTAGTAGGATTAAAAGTAGCAATCGATG
>NZ_JAWRWZ010000834.1:0-235 GCF_046535285.1 Chryseobacterium sp. SIMBA_028
GTCTTTTCTTGCAGTAACTCTAAGAATTTCATCACCTTTCATCCATACCAATGCTTTTCCTGAACATTTATCACATTTGCACGTAGCATTCATCGGTTTTGTAAACCAAACTCTGCTTGCAAAACGAGAAGTTCTGTCTGTTAAAGCTCCTACAGGACATACATCGATAATGTTTCCAATGAAATCGTTATCTAGTGCTTTATTCAAATACGTAGAAATTTCGGCGTGGTCTCCT
>NZ_JAWRWZ010000835.1:0-235 GCF_046535285.1 Chryseobacterium sp. SIMBA_028
GTGGCATTTTTTACAGGCAAGTAAGAAAAATGACCGTGCTAATTTCTACCTTATCGGAATTCACCCTGAATATCAGAGACGTGGCGTAACCGCTATTATTTTCAAAGAAATTTTTGTCCGATTTACAAGCATGGGAATCGATTTCGCAGAAACCAACCCAGAATTAGAGGAAAACAAGAGCGTACAGGTTCTTTGGCAGGACTACAAACCTACAAACCATAAAAGAAGAAGAACC
>NZ_JAWRWZ010000836.1:0-235 GCF_046535285.1 Chryseobacterium sp. SIMBA_028
GGTGCGGGAGGCTGTCGAGGTAGCCCTGCCGAAGCTTCGCGAAGCGATGCAGTCCAATGGCATTGGGCTTGGTAGCGCTAGTGTTAGTGACGGTTTTGCCCGTCAGGGCAGTGGGCAGCAGCAGAGTGCGGATTCTGGCCGATCCGGCGGGAAGGGTGCGGGTTCTTTTGCCGGCGGCGCTGGGGATTCTTCTGTTGCGTCTGTTGCTAATGTTGCCGTGCGGCGGGCTGTGGGG
>NZ_JAWRWZ010000837.1:0-235 GCF_046535285.1 Chryseobacterium sp. SIMBA_028
GGAGGACGTGCATGACTCAAGCCTGCTCGGTACAGGGGCGTCCGGACAAGTGATATAACTTTGTCCGGAGTCTTAGGGATGAATGAACCGCCATTTCCTGCACGGATGCTGTCTTGAAACCGGTCCGCCAATTATCTGGCCGGTCGTCCGATATGGTTCGAGGCGCACCTTGAATTTAGCCAACTTATTTCTTCGGGAAGGCTTTGGGCTTCGGTTGATACAGCCGCCTTTTGGC
>NZ_JAWRWZ010000838.1:0-235 GCF_046535285.1 Chryseobacterium sp. SIMBA_028
TTCTGTAAGCAATTACAATGATGACAACAACGCAAATCCTTACAGAGACAAATCTTCATTTGACCCGTGTCCGAATGGATGGAGAATCCCTTCAATGCTTGTCGCAAACTTAGGAAACTCCAGTTATATTGATGATTTGAGAGTAGATTTCAGTCCATTTGGAATCAAAAATAACATCAGCAAAAATGTTTTTGAAACCAACAAATATCACATCATTAAACCTAATGACAGTAAC
>NZ_JAWRWZ010000839.1:0-235 GCF_046535285.1 Chryseobacterium sp. SIMBA_028
GCGTCGCAGAGCGACGATGCTGCAAAGGACACTGGATGGGCTCCAGCGGGCAACTTCAATCGCGAATCATAGCCGGTGACATGGGAAATTCAAGTCAATTTCGTCCGCGATTAATTTGCAGTTCTTAACGATATAACGGTATTCGATTCAATCTCACGATCAATCGCGAATATTGCGTGTTGGCCCGGAATCCGGCAGAGCGTACGTCGCGTCTGCGGCGTTACTCTCCCGCGAT
>NZ_JAWRWZ010000840.1:0-235 GCF_046535285.1 Chryseobacterium sp. SIMBA_028
CTGTTTTATTTTCAATATCAAAGGCCTTGCTTCGCAGCTGCACCATGCCCATATCTGCGTTTTCAGATCATCAATTTGTGTCGTTTTGGCAACAGGGGTCCGCAACAGCGTGACCTAACCGTATCTCAGCTTGATACGGTTAGGCTGATGTGCGATCCAATACTCGCGGGTTGCCGCTTTCCCCTGAGGGGATTCGACAAAACTGGGATGGGTTTTTGACGCTGGTTTCTCGGCG
>NZ_JAWRWZ010000841.1:0-235 GCF_046535285.1 Chryseobacterium sp. SIMBA_028
ATCCGTGACGCCTTCAATGCCGGTGGCATCGGTCGCGCTGATACTGATGATAGGCGCCACATCCGTGTCTGTAATCGTACCTGTGCCGACGCCGGTACCGATGGTTAATGTGGTGGTCTCATTCAGCTCATCTAAGTCATCATTTAAGGCCGGATAGCTGACGGTAAAGTTGGTCACTCCTGCTGGGATAGTGATACTGCCATCCGTGTTTGAAACAACGCCGTCACTAAAGACT
>NZ_JAWRWZ010000842.1:0-235 GCF_046535285.1 Chryseobacterium sp. SIMBA_028
ATACCGTGTACACGTACCTCGTCAACGACCATTGGAGCGCGGAGGCGCAGGCCAACTACACCTTCTTGAACCTGGCGGATGAGGACATCGCGGTGCCGTGGCCCATCAGCTTGGACGAGTGCATACTGTCCCCGCAGGACCGCACACAACCCCGCCTTGCCGACGTCGAGCCGATGCCGGGCCGGAGAACACTGGTGCTGGGCGCTGACGGCCAGCTGGGTGCCGCTTTGAGGCG
>NZ_JAWRWZ010000843.1:0-235 GCF_046535285.1 Chryseobacterium sp. SIMBA_028
GTTCATATCCTGTTAAGAACCATGAAGTTTTTTGTGTAGGAACTTCTATTCCCTCCTGAAGTTCCTTATAGTCATACTTTCCAAGGATAGGTTTTTGTCCCTGATCTGCAAAATTACTCCAGGTATCTGTAATAAAGTAATGATTCAGTAAAATTTGAAGTACTGGAGCTATCCCGAAAATATCTTTTTTAGAATACGCAGGAGAATGGATTATAAGAACTGACAAATAATCCAA
>NZ_JAWRWZ010000844.1:0-235 GCF_046535285.1 Chryseobacterium sp. SIMBA_028
ACCGCTACGAGGCAGATGTCATGGAAACGCTGTATCTGAAGGACGGCCGCTCGATCCACATCCTCGGCGGCGGCCATATGGCCAACCTCGCAGGACCGCGCCCGCTCGGCAATTCGGTCGAATCCATGGATCTCGGCTTCACGCTGCAGGCCCGCTGCCTGGAACGCGTCGCCAAGCGCGGTTCCGGCCCGGAATCCTGCCTCGTGCCGGTGCCCAGGGATATTGATGCGATGGT
>NZ_JAWRWZ010000845.1:0-235 GCF_046535285.1 Chryseobacterium sp. SIMBA_028
GGTTGAAACCAAAGACCCTCGCCAGATCATGTCCGGAACGAGGCACGGACACCCTATTCTGACGTACTTTCGTGCCACCCCCTGACGTCAGGCTGGGGTGTGCTCTATTCCGTCCGTAGTTGCCCCTTCCGGGGATTGTTGCCCCGCTCTGGAAAGGGCTCAGGGTTAGGCTTGTATGCTCCTAAGCCGGCGAGCGGATCGTGGAAAATGCTCTCATGCTCCAATGCCTTCCTCC
>NZ_JAWRWZ010000093.1:0-355 GCF_046535285.1 Chryseobacterium sp. SIMBA_028
AGGATGATATAGAATAATTTCATTCGTTTTACGTTTATGCAAAAATACGTCAAATTTATCTTTTTTAAACGTTTGGCAGAGAACGCCAATAGTTTTATATTTGTAGCATGTCAGAAATCATTATTCTCTTTCTTGGAGCCATTTCGGCAGGGCTTTTAGGTTCGCTTACTGGTTTAGGAGGAGGAGTTATCATCATCCCTTTATTAACGCTGGGTTTCGGCGTTCCTATGCATTACGCAATCGGTGCTTCATTAATATCTGTGATCGGAACTTCTTCCGGTGCGGCCGTTGCTTTCGTTAAAGAAGGCTTCACCAATATGAGGATCGGAATGTTTTTGGAGATCGGAACAACAGC
>NZ_JAWRWZ010000025.1:0-24126 GCF_046535285.1 Chryseobacterium sp. SIMBA_028
TCCGTATTGCCTTTCTGTCCGCCTTTTACTTTGTTTAATTGATCTTCCTGTAGTTTGGTAACTGCGTCTTTGTTAAGCGTTACTTCTTTTCCTAGTTTTACTGATTTGTTGCTCATTGTTATTATTTTTATTGTTAATGAATTGGTTAATGAATTGATTGTTGACTATCCACATCCGTTGCAAGATGCTCCTACACAGCTCCAGCTTCCTCCTTCAAGCTCTAGGTCCGTATTGCCTTTCTGTCCGCCTTTTACTTTGTTTAATTGATCTTCCTGTAGTTTGGTAACTGCGTCTTTGTTAAGCGTTACTTCTTTTCCTAGTTTTACTGATTTGTTGCTCATGGTTCTAATTTTTATTGTTAATTGATTGATTATTATTTAAACTGTTTAAGGTCTACAACTTAGACATACGCAGCTAACGCTTCCTCCATCAAGATCCTGATCTATTTCGCCAGCTCCTTTCTGTCCGCCTTTTACCTTGTTTAATTGATCTTCCTGTAGTTTGGTAACTCCATCCTTGTTAAGGATTACGTCTTTTCTTAGTTTTACTGATTTATTGCTCATTGTTATTAATTGTAAAATTTATTATTCACAAGGATAGTTACAAGAAGTAGCAAAACAGCTAAGGCTCTTTTCCATATCCTGATCAATATTTTTTGCTTTTCCTCCTTTTACTTTATTCAATTGATCTTCCTGTAGTTTGACAATGGTATCTTTATTAATCATTGCAACTTTTCCTAGTTTTACTGGTTTTTTATTCATTATTATTAGTTTTTGATATTGATGATTTTAGCATCTATTACAAGTATTCCCTATACAGCTTATACTGTCTGTATCAATGGTCGGGGAAAGATCCAGGGAATTTCCGGAACCTTTCAGTCCTCCCTTTAGCTTGTTCAGTTGATCTTCCTGAAGCCTTGTAATAGCATCTTTATTAAGTGTGATATTTTTTTCTAGTTTTACTGATTTTTTGCTCATGGTAATTGCTTTTTATTTACATACATTTATTACAACTGTTCTTTATGCAGCTAAAGGTATCTTGCGGATCCAGATCATTGGTAGGGTTTATAAATTGTCCCGCATGTACTCCTCCTTTTAGTTTGTTTAAGTGGTCCTCCTGAAGCTTCGTAATGGTATCTTTATTCAGTAATACTGTTTTTCCTAGTTTGGGTTGCTTCTTCATGATTTTGATATTTTTTAAAGAGCATCACATTATAAACTATTACATGAATGCATTAAACAACTTAGAGTAACATCCGTCTCCTGTTCTTTCAAACCAGTTCCTCCTTTCAATTTATTAAGCTCAGTTTCCTGAAGCTTGGTAATCGTATCTTTATGAAGAGTTACCTTTTTTTCTAATTTTACTTGCTTATTGCTCATAATTTTAAAGGCTTACTGATTGTAATTATCTACTTCATATCTTACAGTAGGTCTTCTTCCTCCCGTGTATTTTTGTAATTGTTCATTGTCTAGCTCTTCGTGCCATTTCCTAAGCTCTGAGATTGTTTTTTTAACTTTTGATTGGTTCATGATTATTTATTTTTATTTATTTTAATTTGCTCTGTTTACTTCTTCAAGATTTGCTTTTTTGTTATTCCCTTTTACTTTATTATTTCCAAATTGGTAGGTTACACTTAAGTTGAATGATCTCGCATCATAATAGTTATCAGAATGAGTGTAATACGTTGAGTAATAAGAATTCCCTTTAAATTTCATTCCTTTAAGAATATCCTGAACGGTCATATTAACCTGAAGTTTCTTTTCGAAAAGTGATATTCTAAGACCCGAAGCTAGATTATACATGTTTTCAAACTTGAAGTTCCCTTTTGTATAAGGCAAGTAATGAGAGAAATTCACCAAAAATGACACTGTTTTTGCTTTGTTTAGATGAACTGTATTATTAATAGCATAGTATAATGAATTGGAACTCAATCCTTTCACCTGGTTTATTAACCCCTTTGACTCTATATAAGAATAGTTAGCTGTTGTATACAGGTCCCATCTTTTAAAGAATGTATTATAATACGTAGCATTTACTCCTACATTTTGTTCATCATAACTATTTAAATAATTAATCACTCTATAGCCATTATCTAAGCTAACCACCTGATCAAAATTATTCGTAGATTTTTGGTAAAAAGCCGTTATAGAAAGCTTATTATTGAACACATACCCTAATTCAATATTGTTGCTGAAAGAAGGAACCAAATAAGGATTTCCTGTAGCATACGAATACGGATCCAAATATATTGTGGTAGGATTCAATGCTCTTGCAGAGGGTCTGCTTATTCTTTTAGAATAGCTTAGCGTAAAGATATTTTTTGTGCTCGGTTTATATGTCAGATATAAACTTGGAAACCATTTTCCATAATTACTATGTACATTTTCTCCATTTCTGGAAATCCCGTCAAGAGAGGTAAATTCATATCTTATTCCTGCTTTCCCTTCCCATTTTTCATTAAATGCTTTGGATAGCGTTATATAAGAAGCCCAATTGTCCTCTTTATATGAAAAGTCATTACTTCTAATATTATCATAAATACTCGCTCCGTTTTCATAATTGAAAAACCCAAGCTCCGTATCAGTATTAAATCTTGTATATTTTCCACCGATTTCTCCTACGAATTTTTTGAATGGAAGATAAAAATCAACCTGGCCGGAATATATCTGATATTTATATCTTGAGTTGATATCATAATCAATATTTGAACTGTTATCCACTTCTGATCTAAGTAAAAACGGATTTTTATTTCTACTATCAAATAAATTTCCGCCTACATATAATTTTTTACCCAGGCTATCTAGCTTTTTTTCAAAATAGACATTCAGCTGATGGTTGTCTACTTTACTTTCATTAAAAGTCTTAGTAGAAATCAAAGAATCTATTACATTTCCTCTTGAGTATTTTGAAAATATATCAGAGTCACTATTAATTTTTGTATTCGAATAATTATAAATAGCCCCAACAGAAGTTTTACTATTAATAGAATAATCAATGTTATAATTAATGTTATACCCTCTATTTTTATCTAATCTTCTTACATTATTTTCTACCTGTGAAGCATCAAAAATTGTAAGGTTTTCAGTCGCTATTTTTTCAGCATCAAATTGAGAAACCCTTAATGATGTATTAATTTTATTAGATTGATAATTAAGAGCCCCGTTATTAGAGAAGCCATCTTTAGATTTTCTCGTATAACTTGTAGAAATATTTCCACTAAACCCTTTTTTAGGATTTTGCTTTAATACAATATTGATGATTCCACTATTTCCTGCAGCTTCATATTTTGCCGGAGGGGTTGTAATCACTTCTATTCTCTCAATATTCTCAGATCTTATTGTTTTTAAGTAAGAAACAAGGTCTTTTCCTGATAGATTTACCGGACGGTCATTAATCATAATAGATACTCCACTCTTTCCTACAATTCCAATGTTTCCTTCATCATCAGCCTTTACAAGAGGCGTTGCTGCTAGAACATCCAATCCATCCACTCCTTTTGAAGCAATTGAATTTTCTGTATTAAAAACAAATCTGTCTATTTTTCTTTCAAATATTTTTTTCTTTGTTCCTACTAATACAACTTCTTTAATACCTGCGATTTTTTCTTTAGATATTGAAATCGTCAGGTTATTCTGAGAAGGGTCAAACATATAATTTTGAGTGATATCTGAATATCCTGATGCAGATGTAGATACATAATAGTTTCCTCCTTTTGGAACACTTACACTGAATAATCCATTTTCATCCGTAATCTTTTCAGAAATAATGTCTGTTTTATTTTCAGAAGCAAAAATTTTCACAGAAGCAAAAGGAACAGATTGTCCTTGTATATCCTTTACCTTTCCGTTGATAATATTTTGAGCACTTACTGTAGAAATACTTAAAAAAAGTGCCGCTCCTATTAAATTAGACTTTCTCATAATTCTGCTTATTTTTCTGACTCAAAAGTATAGAGTCTCAAAAAGGAAAAGAATTATTTTCGACGAGATGACAATTTTATCGGATAGAAATGGAAAATATAACGGTAAAGCAGATTTTAGGATATAAATTTTTCATCTATTTCTTATTAATATAGGATATATAATATTAATAAAGAGTAAATAGGTAAATTGTAAATATCTTAAAATCAAATATTTAAAAGTTAAATATTTGATTTTATCAACCTAGTTATATATATTATATACCCCGAGCTTATTAGAGAATAAAAATTCATTTTCCAACAAATCCTTAAGCAAATCTCAATCGTTAGATCATAATTTTCATAAGAACAAATAATATATACTAAATATATTTGACATACAAAATATATTATTTTATATATTACAAATACGGAGACAATATCCAAAATTTAATCTCAGTTTTATATATTTATGGAATTTTTAATTCACTGAAAACGAAGAAGATAGGATTTTACTTTTCCCCTGATTTTATCCACATTTATTTTATTTATTATAGAAATTAAAATATTAGTATATATTAATATAATTAAGCAAAAAATAAATTTAAGAAAAAAAGCCCTATTAATGGTAGATTGGAAGAATTGTGGACTTAATTTCACGGAGACATTATCCAATTTTACGGAGACAATATCCAAATTTACGGAGACATTATCCAGTTTTACGGAAACATTATCCAAATAAGCGGAAACATTATCCTGAATTACGGAAACATTATCCTAAATTTTTTCGAGTAAAGAAAAAACGGCCTTTATATAGTCTTCTCCTTTAATATTAATCTCAATTTTCCTTTTTAAATGCTTTGATAATTCGGTGTATCCTTTTACTTCATATAGCTTTTTCATTACTCTTACATGCTGCTCATCCAACCCCCTTTGCTTCTTTAAATACTTTAATGCTCTTTCTATTTGAAGTTCATTTAAAGTCGGGAACTTGCTATCATGCCCTACAGCGTTTTGAGTATTGTAAATCACAAAGCTGTAATTACCATCTTTATAGGAATAATTGAAGCTAATATCATTGAAGTTATCAAGATCTGCCTTTACTCTAATTAAGAAATCTCTTTCAAAGCGATAATGTCCCTCATATTTATTTGCAGGGATAAATAACTCTTTTAATAGCTGTGTATACTCTTTTACAACCCCACCCAGTTTATTAAACTTTACGAGCCACATCAAAAAACGTAATGTGTTATTGGTAGAGGCATTAAATGACAAATCTTTCTTGATAGAATAATACTGCGACATATTCAGCAAGTGCTGCATAACGGCTTTATCCATCTTAAAATAGATGTTCTTCTTATTCCAGCTAGGTTCCAGAATAAAAGGAACAGCCTTATATCCGTTAATCGTTTCATCTTTAAGCCTTATCCAATTAATATTGGTCATATTGATCAATGCCTCCTGGATCACTGAATTCTTCATTTTTCTATTAGGATTCAGGTCATTTATAGAAACTGAAAAATCAATGACTCCCTGATGCGCCCATCCCTCAAAATAATCATCAAATGAGAGCTGTTTGTTTTTCAGATCTTCTTCAATTGGAGACTTTGTATTGATAAATATAGACTGTTCATCCTTGATGGCAGACAAAATCATGGTGATGATTCTCTGTTCTATAATAGAAGTTTCCTGGGAAATCAGAATTTCCCTGAAATCGTTCGATATTAATACTTTTTTTCTAGGCTTAGATGTTAAAGTTTCTCTTTTTACCGGAGGCTGTATTTCTTTTTTAGCCATGAGCAGTGTTTTTTATTTGTATCAGATCTTCGTTAAAATCCTTATTAATAGGTTGATGAATGGTTATAAATTCTTCAAGGCTCCAGACCTGGATGAGCAAACCTACAAAAAATTGAATAGAATCTAATGTATTAGAAATCATAAAGAAATATTGTGTCTTATTTTGGGATAATGTCTCCGTAAAATAGGTCTGAGGGTATTCCGTATGATCTTCAAGCTCAAACTTGGTTTCTGTTTTTTTAAAGAATTGTGACAGTATTTTGATGGCCCTATCAAAAGCCCCTGACATCTCAATACATATGTTATTTTTAGACTTCCGGATACTGGTGACAGATTCTATAAAACTCCCTATTATATTAAGGTTAAAGTAGTTTCCTGCCAAATCTTTATCATTTCCAAGAACAATATTTGTAAACATATTCTTTTTAAAATATTCAATAATTAATTGAGCTTTTCGAAAACTTAGTTCTCCATTGGTAACACAATACTGTACAGATTTACATTGATTAAGCTCCTGAAAACTCATGGCATCAAAGAGGCTTTCAAAAATGGATAATGTCTCCGTGTTATTTAATGTATTGGAAAATGTAAATCCCACCCCATTTCTTGAGTTTTTATCAAACCATTTTTTATTAAAAAGCTCATTATCTGCGGTTTGAATCCTATTTAAGCCTACTATTTTTCCATCTATATCTTTAATATAAAACGCCAAGCTTTCCATGGATTGGGAATGATAGGTAAAGAGTACTCCATTAAAAATGTCTGATTCTATGGTATCTAGAGACAGTTTTCTAAATTCAGTAAGATATTGATGATGCTGATCTATTTTTTGGATAATGTCTCCGTAAACTTTATAATCATCTCTTTCTGAGGCTTCCTTTCTTGGCTGAGGGCGACTTATTTCTTTAGTACCTGGAGTCACATAATGACCCGTTCCTAAGTAGGTTGTAAGCTCTGCATTTACATCAGAAGCACTTGCATTAATGTTATGAAGTATTCTTTTTTTAATCAATTGAATAATATCTCCACTGTCTTGAAAAACAATTGAATAGTACATTTTAATCCCTGATTTTTCATGATAAAAAAAGCGTATGATATCTCCGTTGTCTTCATTCAAAACATAGGCTCTTTTATACTTATCAAAACTGTATAAACTGCCCATTTTGAACAAAAAATATTGTTCAATATCAACTTCTTTCTTTATTCTATCCCAATCAATTAAATAATCCATTAAGAATCGGTTTTAGATCGTCTTCCTCTTTGTTTTTCATCCTCACGAATGTAATCCGGACGTGGCTGGATATTTTTACCGTATTTCTTTCTTAGTTTTAGGATACTTTCCTCTAAAAGATCCCAGTCTTTAAAATACAGGTCTCCTGCAATCACTTTATTATAAGTAACATCTTTTATAAAATCATAGTATTGCCCGGGAATATAAATGGTAGTCGTAGCCTCATATACTTCATCAGAGTTTCTTTTTCGGCCTCCTTTTTTTGCTTTTTCTTGTTCGCGGATAAAGTCCGGCCTGGCATTAATGGACTTGTAAGCGGGCATTATAAGCTCTAAAGCTTCAATTACAGCCTCAGACTGGCTATAAAAAATTTGACGCTCTGCAGTGGCCTTATAAAACACAAGGTCTTTTAGAAACTCTAAAGATCCGGCCTTCATAAACACTGTAAATGTCCTTTTTCCCTGGTCTTTTTTAATACTTTTAGAATAACCGCCGGATGAATCGGTATTATTACTCATCAAAGCTGCTCTAGCCTCTACAATTTCCTTTTTTACGGGACGTTTTTTAACAATGTCTTCAGAATTGGATTTTTGAGCAACAGGACTCTCAACTTCTTGTTTTTCTTTTCTTTCTTCTAGAACCGGCTCTACCTGTTTTTTTTCAATTTCTAACTCGGAGACATTATCCAGTTTTTCATCTTCGGCTAACTTTTTTTCTCCTTCTTTCTCTTTTAAAGTTTTAAAGTTCTTAAATAAATTAGCTTTCATATTTTTTGATTTTAGATTTCATTTCTTTTACCAGATCTTTATAGTCTTCTGCAGCTCTGCTGTTACCATTTACCTGGAAAATATTTTTACCTTCCTGCTTGGCCTTTTCAATATTCATGTCCTGTCTAATGAATGTATTAAAAAAGTAATCGCTTGCGTCTTTCTCTTGTTTAATCATTTCACTATACTTTCTAAAATTCACTGTGTTGGTAAGCACTTTATTGAAGAAAAAACCTAGAAACTCAAGCTGGGGATTGTGTTTTTCTTTAATGCTTAAAAAAGAGGGCAAAAGATTATCAATTCCTGCAAATGAATATTGTTCCGCTTCAATAGGAGACATTACGTAATCCGAAGCACATAATGCCATTTCACCTAATGTTAACTTCTTCATTAGGGGCCTGGGTGGACAGTCAATCAAAACATAATCAAACGGCATCTGATCCAAGAGGTTTTGAAGGTTGTTTTTAAGTGTATCTCTTGTATAGCTTTCCTCTTCTTCCAAAAGCGCATCTCCCGCCAAAATATAGACATTGGAACTCCCATGATGCTTAAGCCTGAACTCTCCGGAATTATCCAAAAAATGTCTAACGGTATAAGGATAGTCATCTTCAATACCATATCCCATTGATAAGTTTTTTTGACTATCAAAATCTATTAACAAAACATTGACTCCTTTTTTTTGAGATAATGCAGCACCAACATGTATGGCTGTAGTAGTCTTCCCTACTCCTCCTTTTTGTGTAATAATAGAAATAACTGGCATATTTAGGTAGTTTAACAAGTAAATATATTAAATAAATACATCTTAAACAATATATTATTTTATATATTTAAACTATTGTAAAAAAGAAACGTAATTTTGAAAAAACAGCTCTCAGATTACGGATATTTATCTACTGTAACTTCATCAAAAATTTCCAGAAATTCTTTGTTCTTCAATTTTATATACTAAATAAATAAAATATATACAATATATTATTATAAATATTAAGTATATTTTGTTTATTATATTATAACGATTTAAAAACCATTGATATCAATGGTTTTTAAATCGTTATATCTATTAGTATTCCTGAACTAAAACATCCGCGGAAATATGAAGTTCATGACTGAGCTTTCTAATTTGTGAAAGATTTAGTTTTCTTTTTCCGCTTAATATTTCAGACTTTCTGGATCTTCCTAATATTTTAGCCAGATAAGTTTCACCTACTCCCATTTGGTCTAAACGAAATTTGATAGCTTCAATTGGATTCGGTTTTTCAATTGGGTAATGTTCTTCTTCGTAGTTTTTTATCAGAATTGAAAGAACTTCTAACTCATCTGATTCTTTAGAGTCTTCCTTAAGATCTTTTTGCATCAATGCATAAATTCTCTCAAGATATCCTTCGTACTGTTCTTCGGTTTTAATTGGTCTTAACATATTCGGTTTTTTCGGCGTCTATTTTATCATATTCCTTATGAGTTCCAAACCAGACAATAAAAACAATTTTCAGTCTGTACTCAATATCTACAATCAAGCGATAAGTATTACCATGGATATTAAAAACCACTCTCTTATCGCTAAGTATGGAAGCATTCCCATACTGGGCTTTTAATTCATTAGGATTATTCCATTCTGCTTTAAGACATTCATCATACCATGCTAAAAGAGGCTGTGCAGACTTGGGGAAATCCTCTATGAATGACTTTAAAGTTTTAACGGCTATGATTCTCATACACAAATATACATAAATGTTACCAAATTGGTAACATTTATTTTTTTATTTTGCCTTTCTTTTTTCCGATAAAAGTAAATGAAGATTGTGTCATAAATTGTCGTATTTAACATAAAATAGATTATATTATCCCTCATTAAAACTTAACAATGCAGAAAATCAACAAATTACACATATTATGAATTTCATAATTAGTTAATTCTTACTTTTTTATTTAATATTTTATTCTTTCAACAAAAAAACAAGGTCAATTAGACGCCGTGCTTTTTATCATTTTACTAAATTATCAAAGCATTTCTAATCAGAGTAAGAAAACAAATTTTCTCTATCTTCATCTTACCATTGATCATAAATATCAATACACTTATTGGGGACAATACTGAGATCGTAAAACCCAGAATTTTTATTATCGATACAAATCAGAGTTCTATCGGATAAAAGTCCATTTTCATCGAAGCATTTTGTTTTCTGTTCGTAGATGTAGCAAATTTGGTTTATCAAAAAAAAACAACCATGAAAAATCAAATCGCTTCTCTAGAATCAAAATTAGTAATCAGAAAAAAAGTTATTAAGAACTATGCAACAACTAAAGGAAGTACAGCACAGTCTACCATAACAGTTTCTGTGAGTTCTACATTCTTCTAAAAATATATACCTTTTAAAATCATGTGGGTAAGCTGCAAAATAACATCTAACAATTTTCTCCTTTACAATAAATTTAAGGAATTTATAAACCAAACTCCTTTTTTTATTTTGGAAGAAGAAAGTTCAGATTCTGAAGAGAATCAAGTGATTTTTTGGGATATTGATTCCATAAACATAGATACAGACCACTTTAGAGAGCGGGTGGACAATGGATGTTTGATCATTATCATATCCTCTTTATTGTCAAAAGATATGATCTCAAATCTATTTGAGCACGATCATTTATTAAAAATAGGAACATTGAGCAAAAACGTTTTATATCCTCAGTTTGTAGAGGAAATAAGCAGAGTAATAGATGACAAAAACAGGGTATTAAATCCCTAATAGACTAAATAGCTCATCCTTTTTGGTGGTTGCAATAGTAATAGCTTTCCCGTTATTCAGTTCAATAACGTTTCCTGAAACAGATTTTATTGATGTCATTTTTACAATAAATGAACGTTGAACTCTGAAAAATTTGGGTGGAACCAAGATATCTTCCATAGACTTCAGGGTAGCTAAAGTGGTAAAAGATTCTGTGTCTGTAACAATTTTGAGATAATCTCCCAGAGCTTCCACATATAAGATATCATCAAGGATTACCTTTACCAGTTTTCCGTTTACCTTAATAAAAATACGATCTACCGGATTGGGTGTTTCAGGAGAAGGGGTTTCCGCCTTGGAAGCCGTCTGCATTCTTTCTTTAGCACGGTTTACAGCCTTAAGAAAACGATCATATGCCACTGGCTTTACCAGATAATCAACAACCCCATTTTCAAAGCCTTCTAAAGCGAAATCCCTGTGAGCCGTGATAAAAATGATGGATGGCGGTTTTGTAAGTGAACGAATAAGATCAATTCCGCTGATTTTGGGCATCTGAATATCACTGAAAATAATATCCACTTCATTTGACTGAAGATAGGTTAATGCGTCAATTGGATCATCATAGGAGGCCTGTAGTTCCAAAAAAGGAATTGTTTTCACAAAATCTACTATCAGTTCCTTACCAATAGGCTCATCATCAATTACGATACATCGAAGTTTTTCACTCATCATGCTAAATTTATTGAAAGCGAGACAAAGAAACTAAATTCTCTGTCTTCTATTACTATTTCATGGTTATTAGGATAAATAAGGTTTAGTCTTTTTTCTACATTTTTCACCCCTATCCCACCTAAAGATGTTTTTTTAACAGCGTTATTTTCCTTATCATTCTCAATGGCAAAGTAAAAAATATTATTCACAATATTGATACTAATTTTTAAAAAATTATTGCCTGTAGATTTTAACCCATATTTAAATGCATTTTCTATGAATGTAAAGCACAATAATGGTGCTATCTGAATGTGATCTATAGTATCCTCTACAGAAATATCTAACGTAATATCTTTATCTAAAGTATATCTCATCCTTTCCAGATAAAAATAATTTTGAATAAAATCCAGTTCTTTCTGAACCAAAACTTTCTCGGTATTCGACTCATATAGCGTATAGGCCATTAGATCCGAAATATTGATGATGGCATCCGGAGCACTTGGGTCTTTTTTCACCACCAAGCCATATAGATTATTTAGGGTATTAAATAAAAAATGGGGATTAAGCTGTGCTTTCAAAAAGTCTTTTTCTATATTAAGATTTTGAAGTTCTAAATCTGAAGTCTGCTTTTGAAGATGGATCGTTCGGCTAAAAAGTCTTGAGATATCAAATAGAATCTTAACGAAAAAAGGCGGCGAAAATGAATAGATCACCAATGTAGCATTTCCAAAAACAGCTTTATAGGATAATATCTCCCCATAGGTTTGGGTTGCATTTCTACTTATAACCCCTTTCAGGGGCCCCTCCTGAATATCAACACCCAATTTATATAAAACACTAAGCTGAAGGTGATTAATAATCATCCAAACATAAATAGAAGCAGGAATACAGAGAAAAATAAAAACGATTCCCCAAACTTTACTTTTAAATATCCTCGGAACAACCACATAAAAAAACAGATAAAAAACAGCCATATTATTAATGGTTCCCCTACCTGTCAATAGCAAACTCGACTTAAAGGGTATCTTCAATTCCAGAAAATAGTTTAAAAAAAGCAACATAGAAAAGAAAGCCCACATACAGATATGACAAATAATCCGATTACCAGGAGTATAAAATTTATCAAAATTAAATTGGGAAATTTTTTCTAAAAAAGGACTTATCTTTGGGTTTGATGTATCCATATATTTATCTTGTCTGACTTAAAATTCTACTATAATATTTTGTGGCAAAGGAATACGTCATAAGCTCCAACGCGCGCTGTTCTGAGGGAAACCATCTATTGATACTCATATGAATATAGCTCGATAGCTTTTCTTTACAAAGCTTCAGCTTTTCTATTTCCAGATTCCTTTGATTAAATTCTTGCTCAAACTCAAAAGCCATAAAAAAGGAATATAAATGATCTTTTAAAAGCCTGAATTTTGAATTTATATGAGTTTTAAACTCACTGGAAAACTCTTTTAAAAACTCATTTTCCATAGCCTTACAAAAATCCAATTTTTCCTGTAAAGATAGTCCGAATAAAGAAAGCCAACCGTCTACATTCTTCACAGCTGCAAATAATCTTACCTCCTCATTTTCCACAAAACTCTCATGATTTAATAAACTCAAAAGCAATAGGCTGTCATGATAAAAGGCGGTCTCTGTATCTTCAATATATTCAGGATCATACCTTTCTAATTCTCTCTGATAAGAATCAAACTGAAGATTCCAGATCATTTCATTTTGAAAGTAAGGGTCCAGCAAGTCATAAAGTTTCTCCAGAACTTCAGCATATAACTTTTTATCGCATAAGTTTAATCTTAATCTAAGATGATAATGAGGATCTGTATATCTAATAAAAAAAGCAGATTTTATCGTCTTTTCAGCTATAAGTTTATCCAATATGGGTGTAATTTCATTCGCCAATAGGTAGTCTGAAACATTAGAATTGCAATACATTTTCAGGTATAGCCATTCACTTCCCGGGGCAAAGCTTCTTTGTATTAAGGTTTGTTTTTCTGGTTCCGGCTTATAAGTATAAGATGATTTAAACCGTTTGTTTTCTAAAGGAAGAACTATTTGCTCACTGCATTTTTTATCTCCAACAGGCTGTACCCATTCTGATAGTTGTATACTTTGATTATTCTTTAATTCGTCAATAAGCAAAAGAAGATAGGCATCATTTGTTGTGTCCAAAAACAGCTCATTGTCTCCCTGAACCAAAACAACAAATCTGGAAACATTCCAGTTTTGGAAAAACTTTTTTAATTCCAATAATGGATTTTCTGCTTTCTTTATCAAGTTAATATCGCTTTCATATAATAGCCAGGAAGCCCTGTGCAAAACAATATTTTGATAATTTATTCTTGGGAAAAACCTTTTTTTCGTCTTTGAATAATTGATATTCAGATTGATATTACCCTGATGCTGAGATTGTATTGCACATAGAAATTTATATGCTGCACTTTCACTATTATAAAAATTATGAGCATTGGAAAGCTTAGGAATAATTCTTTTATTCAGCTTTTTTGAGCTTAAAATAATCTCAGTTCCCTTTACTGAGATCATAATGTCATTAAGTAAAATTTGCTTATCATGATCGCTGCTGTTAGCAAAAATAGGAATCTCATACTCTGAGAACCTTGGTCTTCTTGTGATATTGGCGGTACGTTTTTCAGGAATATAAATGACTTCGGCAAAAATTATTTCAGAAGAATCCTGCCTTTCTCTTTGATGAATTTCTTCACAGAAGTTTTTTATTTTTTCATCCATCAATGCAAATCTTCCCAGGATAGAATATGCTCCGGATATTCCGATATTCTGTAGAAAAAATTCATTTCCATAAGGAGATCCTATGACACATATGTTCTGTGTTTTCAAAGCTGATTCTTCTAATTTTAAATCTACATTGTCTAGATTGATGATTCCTTTTTTCTCTTTTTCAATCAGATCTAAAAGAAAATCTAAATTAAATGTTTCTTCATTTTTTTTGGAGGAAGTTTTATCTGCTAATCCTTCGATAAGGGCATTTCCTTTAAAATTGCCTATTTGAGCAGCAGTAGGAAACCCAATCCCAAATTCGGAATCTAGGACTTCCACAAGAGGAACTTCCCGGGATTCATATTTTATATTAAAATTATTTTTAAAAGTATCTAAATCATTATGAGCTGATTTATTGTTACTTAATGTCTGTAATATAGAAATTGAAGTATTGATATTTCGAAGAGTCTTTTCATCCAGCTCGAAATTACTTTCTGAAGAGTGTTTTAAATCAACATGAAAGAAATGGGTTTTATCTATTCCTATAGATTTAGCGAGCTCTTTAATTTTAGTAATTTCGGAGAGAGGAAGATAAGAAATGGGGGTTTGTTCTATAAGAGAAATACAATGTTCTACTTGATGAATAATCTGAAGATAAATTTCTGTCTCGGTGACCTCTTCAGTGTGTAGATCATTCAGTACATTTTTTATATTAGTTGTATTATCTGAGGTAAGAGTAAGCTGAAGCTCGCTCACCAGAAATTTGATATCAATGAGTTCATTCAGAAATTCAGAAATTTCCGCATCTCCAAAATCTTCAGAAAATAGTTTTTTGATTCCACTATACTTCATGAAATGAGGAATACCTGAAACTTGTTCCAGATACTCGTTTATTTCCAATGATGATAATTGATGTTTTTCTTCAGTCTCGCTTTTTACAGGTTCCTGATAGCGATATTGCCCAGGAATTTTAGCCAGTGTATTATTGGCTTTATATCTTAATTTATTTCTGATATTTTCATTGTTTTCAATATGAGATTTTATCTCTGCGAGAAAATCCATATCAATCCGGGCCTTTCGGGCAATAGGCTCCGTTTCGGGAGGATTTCCTATATGCTGTAAGGCTATTCCCGCCATTGTTCCGTACGGTGTACATCGTGTACTGGAACGGATAACATATTTTTTAAGCGTGTGAAGTAATCTTGGGACTTTATCTTCCTTGAGCCGGTTTTCCCTATACCTTATTATTAGTTCGTACAGATCTGGTGAACTCCAATAGATAGATGAAACAAAAGTATCATTATCAATGAGTTCCTTTACTACATCTTCTATATTTTTAGTTTCCTCTTTATCATTAAATAATATGTCATAAGAGAACAAAGGTTTTCTTATGACATATTTATCATAGGTCTCATACTTATTCATGCTATTTTGTGAAATTGCTCTTCCAACGGAGATTAGATTTTCAACAAAAATATCATATAAATTATAAATAAGACCAAATTCTTATGCGATCTGTAACTGATTTCTAACAAGATTAAAATAAGTAGATCTATTTTGCAATAAAAGCTCGTGGTTTCCAACTTCTTTTACTTCTCCTTTATCTAAAACGATAATCTGATCTGCATTCATTACCGTGCTCAGCCTATGGGCAATGATGATTGCGGTTTTATCTTCCAGGAAAGAGTACAGTTTTCGTTGAATGATTGATTCATTTTCTGCATCCAGAGCCGATGTTGCTTCATCAAAGAAAACATAGCTAGGGTTTTTATATACAGATCTTGCAATCAGTATTCTTTGTTTTTGTCCACCGGACATCCCGTTTCCGGCTTCACCTACAATGGTATTAACTCCTAAAGGAAGGTTATCTACATAATCATTCAGGTGAGCAATATCCAGGGCCTCTTTTAATCTTTCATAATCTACATTTTCATCAGCCATGACAATGTTTTTAAGAATCGATCCTGAGAAAATATATCCATCCTGCATCACAACTCCAATATTTTTTCTTAAATCTGTTGGAGAAACATTTTTCATATCCTGATTATTATAAAAGATCTCTCCTTGATAGGTCCCATAAAACTGCAATAATAGTTTCATGAGGGTTGTCTTTCCACTTCCGCTGGTTCCTACAATAGCTGTAGTTTTTCCATGAGGGATAAAAAGATTGATATCTTTTAGAATAGGTTTTGAAAAAGGATCCGAATATACAAATGAAACATCTGTTAATCTAATTCCTAAGTTGATATGAGGGTCGTTTTGTGGATATACCTGAAGCTTTTCCTGCTCTCCTTTTTCTTCTTCTTCATAATAGTTCACATCTTCCAGTCTTTCTAAGCTTAATTTGGCTGCCTGCAATGATTTGAAGAAAACGATTAACTGGTCAATAGGAGAGTTTAATTGTCCTATAATGAAAGAGATACTTAATAGCATTCCTAATGTCATTTCTCCTTTTATTACAAGAGATGCAGCCATAAAGGTTACTAAAATATTTTTCACCTGGTTCAAAAATGCAAATCCTGAACTTTGTATCTGATCTATTTTTAGTAATTCTGAACTTACTTCATAAATCTTATTTTGAATTTCTTTCCAATTTTCTCTTTGGTGCTCTTCATATTGATTAATTTTAATCTCAGAAATTCCTTCTACAATTTCATAGATTGCTTCCTGATTTAGGCTTTTATATTTAAATCTTCTATATTCAAAGCTTTCTCTCTTTTTCACCCAGTATACCGACCAAAGAACTGAAATTACCGTCATGGAAAGATAGAAAACCATAATTCCCATATCGTAATATCCCAGAACTCCAAAAAACACCATAAAAGTAAGTAAGGAGAAAACGGTTGTTAAACTCTGGGAAGTCAGAAATTGTTCAATTTTCACATGGTCCTGCATTCTCTGGGAGAAATCACCCTTCATTCTAATATCGAAGAAATTAATTGGTAATCTAAGCAGCTTATCCAGATAGGTAGATATAATAGAAATATTAATCTTGGTTCCCATCACCAGAGTAATTCTATTTCTAATCATTTCTATTGTAACAGATCCCAGGAATACAAATAACTGCCCCATCAATATATAGGTTACAATAGATAAGCTTTTGGAATTGATACCTTTATCAATTAATTTCTCTGTAAGAAAAGGAAACGCTAGCGTAGATATTGATCCCAGGAACAATAGGGTAAACAAAAACGCAAAATTGGAGGTGTGCGATGATACATATCGTTTAATTGACCTGTAGAAAGAGTGCGATTTAGCATCAGATTCTATACTATAAAACTCTTCGGTAGGCTCTAATAAAAGCACAACACCACTTCTTGTTTCTGCATCTGTTATCCATGCTTTTTCAAGATCGCTTTCTTTTATTTTAATCTTTCCTTTTCCCGGGTCAGCAATGTAGAATTCTTTTTCTTTGGTAAAAAAGTTATTTTTAACATCGTAAAGGATGACAAAGTGATTTTGTTCCCAGTGAAGAATGAGAGGAAACATATCCTTTGAAAGGTCATCAATGGAAACTTTTGCTCCAAATGATTCAAACCCAAGTCTGTCTGCTCCATATTTTATTCCTAGTAATGATACTCCTTCTTTCGAAAGGAAGCACAGCTCCCGGACTTTTTCAATACTAAAGTATTTTCCATAGTGATCAGCAATCATACATAATGACGCAGGACCGCAATCCATCTGATCATGTTGTGCTATAAATTTCATTTTTATTAGTTTTATTGTGGTTTTTAATCCCGATTGCCATTCTATAATATTTCTCCAGCAAACCGTATAATATCAACTCATGGTGTCTAGGTTTAGTTTTAGCTATTCTATTGATATTCATATGAATATAGCTATCTATTAATCCTGAATGATATGGTTTTTTCAAATTGCTGAAAGAGATTTTTTCCAGGCTATTTTTTCTGTAATTAAAAATATAGGAGATTGATTCCGGCACATTATCATTCATTACCACGTCCATAATGTCGGCTTTTAGATCCCGGAACTTTGTATCAATTACTTTTTTGTAGTACTTCTCTTCACCGAATTCTCTCCAAAATCTTTCAAACAAACTTTTAGCCTGGATATGTCTTTCTTCCAAAGAAACTTCGAATCTATCATATAAATGATCTACAGATTTTAATACATAAGGCCAAATAGAAGCATCTGTATTATCAAATTCTTTTAATAATTTGGAGACAAATACGCTATCATGATAAAATAAAGATTCAGAATCATCAATATTTTTGAATGCATATCGTTCTAATTCTCGTACATAATTTCCAAATTCCACCTTCCAAATCAGTTTGCTTTCGATTAATGGGCTAAGCTCTTCATTAATGGCTTGTAAAACATTTGATATTTTTGAAAGATCACTAATCTGGATTCTCAACCTTAAATGATATTCCGGATCGTTGTATCTGATGTAGAACCATTTGCTGATATATTCCTGATCTGCGATTTTAGGAAAAATTTCTTTTATCAATTTATCTGATGCATAGACACTTGTATATATTTTCGCAAAAATCCATTCATCCCCTAATGTAAAGGTTCTTTTAACATCTTTTTCTGTTTCTTTATATAATACTTTTTCCAAAGGCGGATAAAAAACAACACTTTTTTCTCTTTCAGTGTTTTCTACGGAAAATAGAACCTCGTTGAAGAAAGCATCTTCATTGATATCACCAATAAACTCTCTTAATTGTACTTTCTTATTTTTAATAATTTCATTAAGAATAAGCTGTAAGCAGAAAATATTGGTAGTATCTAATATCATTCTGTCTTCATTATGGCTCACTAATATAACATACTGAGGAATGTTTGTTTCTTCAATATATTGTTTCAGCTCAGCTATTTGTGGCTTAGGATTCTTAGAAACTTTTTCAGCAAAAATGTTCCAGGTTTCACGATACAGAACAATATCATTTCCATAAGTAATTCGTGGAGTATGTGAAACTCGATCTGGTTTCAGATCTCCAAAATCAATATCTAATCCGTTGGGTCTGTATTCATATTGAAGATCTCCCAGGAATTTCATGATAGGCAATGGATTAGTTCCATAATTGAATGCGGTACTAAAAAATGGAATAATTTGTTTTCTTTTTTGTTTTGAAAAAAGAATAAACTTATTATTCAAAAGCTTTACATAGATATCATTGAGAGGTATATTTTCTCCATTAGCACCGCTTGACAGAATATTAATTTCGTAAGGACGCTGCACATTTTTCACCATGATATTTCCTGCTCTGATGTTAGAAATATAATGAATTTCGCAAGGCAAAACTTCTTCAGGATGGATGTTTTCTCTTTCAATAATCTGGTTACAAGCATTAAGAATATTCTGATCTCCTTTGGAAAATCTTGCCAAAAGGTTCACTGCAGAAGACCCACCTGCTGTTTTTAGGATTACTTTTCCATCAGCAATACTTGTTAATAGAGAATAAGATCCTCTTTGAGTAGCCTTTTTTCCAAAAGCTGAAAGATCATGATTCTTCAAATTAATTACTGAATGCCTTTCAGAGAATAATCTTTCCCAAAATCCTGTTACCGAATCATTATTTGAAGCTATTTTTGCGTCTTTTTTAGATCCAAATTCCACATCGTCTACCAAATCTGAATATCCTTCTACTTCAGATGCTTTTTTCCCATAAAGTAAGCCGATATCATTATCAAAAAGTTCTAGAATAGAAATTTCTCTTTCTTCATATTTTTTATAAAATTCTACTTTGAAATCTTCTAAAACTTTAATTTTTCTTGTTTTCTTTGTTATTTCAGATAAAACATTTACTGTATCCACCAATTTTTCATTGATGTCTTCAGGTAGAATAAGATTAGCTGTTCTTATATAATTTGTACAAAGTGTTTTACTTTTGTCATAAGGTATTCCTAATGAATCTAATTCAGTATAAATGAGTTCATAAAGTGAAAAATCTTCATTAAATACATTTTCATTAATCTGTTCTAATATATTTTTTATCTTAATTAATGATTGATAAAGAAGAGCTTCTGTATCTCCTTTCTTTAAAAATGAAATGAAAATATCTAAGGCTTCATCTTTATTAAGAGCTACATTTATATCACTTATAATTACCTTATTATCAAATAATTGAACAATATAATTATATACACTCTCATCTCCTTCGTGATCTATGTTTTCAAAAATAAAGTCTCTAAAATCTTCATAGCGAAAGTTTTTATTTTCGAAGTTTGAAAGAACCATTTCGATCAGATCATCTCTGTCAATAGAAGATATATTATAGCTAACATTTCCTGAGGTAATGATCGTTTCGATGTATCGATACTGATTTCCTACTTCATAAATGGTATCATTTAATCTTAATACCGATTTTCTGATGATATCTTCTTTGTTTATTTTTCTCAAAAACGCATACAGAATCACCGTATCAAGATAGGTATATCTGCTTTGTTCTGCTTTTTCATTCGTATTGATTCCATGTGACGAAAAAAGGCCAAAAGGAACTGCACTACTGAACGATCTGATATAATATTTTAAGATAGAAAAAGATAGGCTTTCGTTGAGTGTATTATTTTTCACAGCCTTTTCCCACTCAGAATAAAGCTCCTGGGAGGCAATGTAAACCCCTTCTCTGAATTTTGAGTTGTTGTAAAGCTCCTGCACAAATACTATCAGATCTTCTGTAGAACTCGGAATATTCTGTATAGATTTTTGCTCAAAAATAGGCCTTCTTACTATAGTGTGATTGAATATTTTTGTTGTTTCCATAATTCTAGTTCTTCTGATAGGTTATTTAAATTCTGAATTTTTTCATCGTTATTTTTTTCAATATCATATATGACAAAATCGTCTACATAGTATTGGTCCTTATAGTCCATTAAAAGATCTCTCAGGTGAGGAATTGTAGTTTCTAGGATCTGCATATTATTATATTTTATTTTTTGTGTTGGTCCGTTTTTTATTATTTTTACTCCTAATGCTAAAACCACTTCAGGGTTGTAGTGATACCTGTCATAGAATTTTTCTTTATATGCTTTAAGCTTTTCGACTTCTGTATCTTCTCCGTACAAATCTTTCCCATGGATAAATGATCTGCAATAGTTCATTTCAGCATCCATTGCTTTATCAAAGTGGTTATAAGAAGATGACAGGTAGAACAATCTCGGAGGTCTTCCATATAAAGGAGGGGTAATAAGCTGATGATTATGATACAGGTCTACTTCATTGTGAATAAGCTCATTAATTTCATCTACTCTTTGGTTGAATAGAGTTTCATGATCTGCATCTGCAGGAATATTTAGAAAAGTTTTTTGAGTTTCAGTCAATTTATTGATTATATGCCCTTTAGAAACTCCGTAATCTATTCTGTCATCAAATAAATTATTCAATAATTTATATTGTGAGACTTTCTCATATGAGGAATAAAAATTGGTAATAGACCCAGCTGATCCTATTCTCATACGTTCTGTAGAACCTGCGATTGCCATAAGCAATAATTCCGGAGAGGTATAACAATAATCACTATTAAAATGATGCTCTGCTAACCAAAATCTATGGAAACCTAACTCTTCAGCTTTTTGTGCGTAATCTATCACAGATGTGATGTTTTGTAAAGAGTCTATATTATCTCTTTCGCCAAGTTCTAGAATACTCAATTTAATATTTCCCATGATGAATAGTATTTAAATAAGTAATAATTTATCCCAATCTCCTACATTATCGCCCAGGTATTCTTTTACACTTAGGATTGCTCCTATTTTTCCATTGATGTATGAATAGTCCTTTTCACCATTAGATTTATCCAGAAAATCGGAAGTCTTTACAATCCATTGTTCGTAGGCGTTGGAAGTAGTTTCAGGCATAATATTTTGATCATACAGCGCTTTGTAAAGCTGTGCCACCCCTGCACTTCCAAAGAAAAGTCTGTAATCTTCATTGTGTACAGTTTGTTTTAGCTCCGTACGCTTAACAGATTCTTCAATGATAATATTTGCGCTTTCTATCATATTCTCTGTTTTATAGATTTCAGGAAGAGAATATAATGTTGTAGAGAAGTTCAAATCACTATTGGACCATGTTAAAGATGGCTGCCAGTTAAGGAAAAGTTCTTCTTCCTCTCTGTATACTGTTCTAGGTAATACATATCTTGTATTTTCTATAATCGTATGATTGTTTCTGATGATATTTTCCTGATAGTTTAAAGAATCATTAATCAGGGCATTCATTCTTTCATCATTAATTTCTGAAAAGATTTTAACCAATGAAGGAAGACCGTGTGCATATCCGAAATGAGTTCCTTGTAATAATCCGGCATCATTAAAGAAAGGAGATCTTTTGTTTTGATTTTCTTTTTCTAAAATCTTATCAATAATTGCAGTTACATATTCTTTTTCACCACAAAGATTTAGATAATATAAAATTCCAATTCCTCCGTATAAATAGTCGAAATTATTGTTCTCTGTATATTGGATGGCATCTTCGAAAAATTTCTCGTTTAAGCCACTTAAGTCTATGTTATTGTGATCGGAAAGTACGTTTAATTGATCCATTTCTCTAAGTAGCCATCCCAATCCGGAAAGTCCTCCATAAATACTTTCTTTTAAAAGTAATGATGAGTTGGCTTCTAAAACGTTACTGATTACCGATCCCAGGATTTCATTTGCTTTTTCAGCATATTTTCCTGTGTTGTCTAAATGTATTAATGAATACACATAGCTTAACTTCCCTGTGAACAGTCCGTCACTTCCAATTGGTGCCAGGTCTATGGAAAGTATTTTGTTTAGTTCTTTTTCAATTTTAGTTCTCATAGTTTATAATTTAGGAAGTTTAAAAAGTCATAGTTTTTTATTTTTGCGGCAATCATTGCGATGCCTACCCCACTTACTCCGGATGAAAATGATAGAGAAGAAGACGGAATAAACCTGTTGAGTTGTGGAGAAAAGTTATTTTTTTCTTCTTCTTGTAATAGTTCTAAAATTTCTTTTTTATCAACCTCTAAATCAAATTCTTCTTCCGCTTCTATTAAACCTATTATTGAATAAATTCCGCTGGTTCCGAAGATTAAAGAGGCTTCGTCTTTAGTTATTTTGTTAGTGTCTTTCAGACATCTTTCTAATACTTTTTTTGCTTTTGCTTTCAGAGAATCGTTTTGTAAGATTTTCCCCGATTTGTATAGTATGGTTGCGATACCTATATCCCCGTATACAAGATTACTCTTTATAGGATATTTAGTATCTTCTATTTGAGAAGGGAAGAAGTTATGCTCCCCTGTTTTTTCAAGATAGATAATGCTCTTTAAGCCTTTATCTATGATGTTTTTTATATCAATTTTTGTCGTAAATTTTTCATCTTTTAAACATTCAAGAAGAAAACTGATAATTCCTGCTGAACCATGAAAAATTCCTAATTCGTGAAGATATTTGCCATCTCTTTCTACATCCGATTGCCAAACCAATCCATCTTCATGGGCAATGGCTTTCTTCATAATCTTTTCAATGATTTCATTGACATGGACATATTTTTGATTTTGCAAATAATACATCCCAAAACTTACAAGTCCTGATTGTGGACTCAAGGTTTCTATTTCTAGGATTTTTGCGTATTCACTATCAATGATCGGATCAATAATATCTAAAAAGCTTTCTACACTTTCTATATCTAGAACCTGCTCATCTACATAATAATGTATCAGTGTTGCAATCTCCAGTAATTCTTTAGAAAAATTAGGAATAGGAGAATAATTCTTAGAAGAAATTAAATTCATTGCATCATCAAGATAGCTAATTGAATCTTGTAGATATTTTTCCTCCTGTGTCAATAGATATAGATAATATTTAAATAGACTAACTCCACCTAATCCGTAAGAAACACCGCTAGAATATACTTCTACATCAGATGAATCAATAAAATTGTTGATAAAATAAATTTGATTATTCTCCATTATTCCTAATTTTTAGATAGTGGTAAGTCTTATCCGCAGAAGTTACAAGATCCTCCTATACAGCTAAAGCTTCCTTCTAGTTCATGACCGATTTCTCCAACTTTCTGACCACCTTTTACCTTGTTTAATTGATCTTCTTGTAATTTGGTAACGGCATCTTTGTTAAGCGTTACTTCTTTTCCTAGTTTTACTGATTTGTTGCTCATTGTTCTAATTTTTTATTGTTAATGAATTGGTTAATTAATTGTTGATTATCCACATCCGTTACAAGATAATCCTACACAGCTGAAGCTTCCTTCAAGGTCTTGGTCAATCCCTCCAACTTTCTTTCCGCCTTTTACCTTGTTTAATT
>NZ_JAWRWZ010000846.1:0-234 GCF_046535285.1 Chryseobacterium sp. SIMBA_028
GGTAACGTTAGACCCTACCAAAGTATATAAATTAACAGGATCTGTCATTATTAAAGATGGCGGAAAACTTGTAATTCCTGCCGGAACAAGAATTGTTGCCATCAGCGGAGCTTCTTGTTATGTTACCGTTGAACAAGGCGGTCAGCTCTTTGCAAACGGAACAGCGGGATCTCCGGTTTTATTCACTTCAAGTGCTGCCACTCCGGGAAGCTGGGGCGGAATCGTTATTTGCGG
>NZ_JAWRWZ010000847.1:0-234 GCF_046535285.1 Chryseobacterium sp. SIMBA_028
CGGTGAGCGCGGTGTTCGATGACGTCTTCGAAGCCGCCGGCTTCATGGACATGTTCATGCCGGCCATGTCATCGCCGGCGAACGCGGGCGCAGCAAACGTGCCAATTGCGCAGACAGCAACAGAGGTAACAAACAGCTTCTTCATCAAAATTCTCCAGTTTGGGTAGATGGCACTTTCATGCCGGAATTTACTGCATGGGAAAAACGCGCCTGGTTCAGCTTTCGCGCACGGCG
>NZ_JAWRWZ010000848.1:0-234 GCF_046535285.1 Chryseobacterium sp. SIMBA_028
ATTGCTCTGAGAATTTTGTGGAGTTCGTATTCCTCATTGGTTTTAAAAGTAACAGGATGCAGGACAAGCATTTTAGAACTCAGTTGCTGATATTCCGGTCTGATTAAAAAATTAAGTTCGTCTATTCTGACACCTACAAACTCATTTTCCTTCAACTTAGCAGGAATATTACTCATCGGATAGACGATAAATACATTCTTAAATTCCGGCGCTGTCTCCTGAAATTCTTTTCCT
>NZ_JAWRWZ010000849.1:0-234 GCF_046535285.1 Chryseobacterium sp. SIMBA_028
CATGTCGTGGCGGATTGCGTCCTGGCTAAATTCCGTTGATAAACCAACAGTTTGCGTGACGCATGGCGGCGTCATTCGCAGTCTTTTCAAGATGATTGCCGATGTGCCGAAGCACGAAGCCGCCGAAGGCGACATTCCGCAGGACCGGATCTTGAAGATCGACAGGGCGGAACGGCTGATCGGCTGGATCTGATCCCGGTTACTGGACGATATCGAGGTCGTTGATGACGCGCT
>NZ_JAWRWZ010000850.1:0-234 GCF_046535285.1 Chryseobacterium sp. SIMBA_028
ATCCCGTTGCATGTGATAAATTAAAGAACGCAATGATCATCCCTATTACCGTACCCAAAAGCCCCAGCATCGGAGCGATACTTGGAACAACTGCTAACAGGTTCAGGTTCTTTTCCATATTTGCCACTTCTATCTGAGCCTGAGATTCCATTGCACTTACAATGTCTGAAACAGGGCGTCCTAATCTTGAAATTCCTTTTTCTAAAATTCTGCCTTCAGGAGAATTTTGTCTCT
>NZ_JAWRWZ010000851.1:0-234 GCF_046535285.1 Chryseobacterium sp. SIMBA_028
CCAACGGTCACACCCGCAACCGGAGCATCTTCTGCTCCTACCAGTTTGTCTCCATGCCCAACCTGATGACCGGCCTGGCTGTGAATGGCACCGGCCTTAGCCCCGACGAGCTTCGTCTGGTGCGCGATCACAGTTTCAAGCTGGCCCAGATCAGTAAGTAACCATTGACTTAGAGGTCACACACATGAGCTTTGGCGTTATTTCCGACACGCACTATCACGCCTTTTCCGCCTT
>NZ_JAWRWZ010000852.1:0-234 GCF_046535285.1 Chryseobacterium sp. SIMBA_028
GACCATCGCAGCCGTCCATGACCATTTGTGGCGGCAGCCTGATCTCGAGACCATCGACCTAGCCGCGTTTCTTAAGGATCTTTGTAGCCGTCTAGCGCAAACATCTATACGGCACACACTCTCTTTTGAAGGCACTCCTTGCCGAATAGACACTGACCGCGCCATCCAGGCAGCCCTTCTTGTCAACGAGCTTGTGACGAACGCGATCAAGCATGCCTACCCATCAGGAGGCGG
>NZ_JAWRWZ010000853.1:0-234 GCF_046535285.1 Chryseobacterium sp. SIMBA_028
GCCTGTTTCGTAGGCGTACACCACGACCTGGACCCTATCGCGCAGTTGCAATTTGCTCAGAATCCGGCGGACATGGGTCTTCACAGTCGCCTCGGAGAGGAAGAACTTGTGCGCGATGTCCGCATTGGACAGGCCTTCAGCGATGGTCGTAAGGATCTCCGTTTCCCTCGGCGTCAGGCCATCAAGAAGGTGATCCCTGGGCGGCGTCTGCGGGTTACCCGGCACCGAACCTCC
>NZ_JAWRWZ010000854.1:0-233 GCF_046535285.1 Chryseobacterium sp. SIMBA_028
ACACAATACCCGCCTGATCCACCGCTGGTCTGGGACCAATGGATTCTGTCATTCCAGTTTCCGCTGCCCCCTACCCAGTACATTGTTTTACTGGCAGCAGCAGGAAACGCCCATCCCGTATTATTTCCGTCATCTGTAGATTCTAAAGCAGAAAACGAAGCGCCTCCGGAAGATTCAATATCCTTAATGATCACTCCGGAAACATCAATAGTAACACCAGCCCCTGCAATAAG
>NZ_JAWRWZ010000855.1:0-233 GCF_046535285.1 Chryseobacterium sp. SIMBA_028
TTTCTTCATCTTCAGAAAAAGTATTGCCTAATTTTTTGAGACTGTGGAGAAAAACCAGGCTGAAGCCGATGTAAGTCGCCATCATATCCCATGAATTAATAGGTTCACCCCAGTTTTCAGTATCCCAATCTTTATAATGCTTTTTAATAGACGATCTCGCATAAGAATGAATAAGACGTGTTTTAATAGCAAATTCATATCCCTTTGCATGAATTTCCAGCGCATTATACCTT
>NZ_JAWRWZ010000856.1:0-233 GCF_046535285.1 Chryseobacterium sp. SIMBA_028
CCCATTTCGACCACGCCGGCTCGCTGGAGGCGCTCGCGGAGCATTGGGACGTTCCAGTTTACGCGCATCCTCTTGAGTTCCCATATTTAAACGGACAAGCCTCTTATCCGCCGGCCGACGCCTTCGTCGGCGGTGGCGCGATGGCGCTGCTGTCACCTCTCTTTCCACGCTCCCCGGTCGATGTGGGTCGGTGGCTAAAGATGCTCCCGCCGGATCAGAGTGTGCCAGGTATG
>NZ_JAWRWZ010000857.1:0-233 GCF_046535285.1 Chryseobacterium sp. SIMBA_028
CGACCGCCACGGTGGAGGTCCATCGCCCCGAACGGGTGGCCACCGAGGACGACATTGTGGGTGGGGACGTCATTGCCTCGGACAAGATCCAGGATGAATTCAGTGACTGGCTTCCGCAATCCCGCCTGAGCGGGCCCGGGGATGAGGTTCTTGGGATCGTTCCGGATGTGGTTGCCGGTAAGAACCCGCACGACGCCGCACTCGCGGTTTTTTCGTGGATGGCCGGAGAGATG
>NZ_JAWRWZ010000094.1:0-354 GCF_046535285.1 Chryseobacterium sp. SIMBA_028
GAAATGTATGTCGTCAAGCGCCGGGTATCGAACATCCTGGTTTTCAAACCGGATGGCGGCGGAACGATCAGCGACAGCATGGTCAGCATTCACCCGACCTGGAAAGCCGTGGCGGACGGGATCTGCATCAGGACCGAGCCGCAGGCTGCGGAAAAATGCCTGATGCTGAAGCGGACCAAGGAGGGCATCGAGGCGTCTCAAGGCGGCAAGGCGGTCTTCATATTGAAGCGCTGATATCTTCACCCGTCTTCGCCAGGCGCGCCTGTGTGGCCAGCGCGTCGGCGCGAACATTGCCGGCGATGCCGGAATGCGCCTTGCACCAGTTGACGGTGATCTGGTCGTTCTGCTGAAGCT
>NZ_JAWRWZ010000858.1:0-233 GCF_046535285.1 Chryseobacterium sp. SIMBA_028
GGATGCTGCCGCATCGCCGGCCGCTGCCTGCTGATCGCCGCCTTTGGCGCTGCCATCTCCCTTGCCCGAGCCATGGGCGGCTGGTTGCTTGATCAGTTTCGAAAGATAGGGAACCTGCTGTGCATAGGGGATGCGATTGCCGAACTGCCAGATACCGGCGGCGGCGATTGCGACGATGCTGACTGTGATCCAGAATTTCTTCATGAGCGAGACCGGTTTTGAACAGAATGGGG
>NZ_JAWRWZ010000859.1:0-233 GCF_046535285.1 Chryseobacterium sp. SIMBA_028
GGTTATTTTCCTGATGGACAGATTTCTGCGTCCGTTTGGACTCAACGGGAAAAGTATTGTTCCGTTGGTTTCAGGAACAGCATGTGCAATTCCTGCCGTGATCTCTACCCGAAATATTGAAAATGTAAGAGAAAGACTGTTAACTATTCTGGTAACTCCTTTTATGACATGCTCGGCAAGACTTCCCGTGTACAGTATCATCATCGGGTTGATTATTTCAGACGACACTTTCT
>NZ_JAWRWZ010000860.1:0-233 GCF_046535285.1 Chryseobacterium sp. SIMBA_028
TGAGCCCTGGCGAGCATGTGTTCGGAGATATCGAGGCCGGTCACCTGCAGGTGCGCAGGGTATTGCGGCAGTAACAGTCCAGTCCCGACGCCCGCCTCGAGCACGCGTCCCTCGTCCGCTGACATCAGCTCGATGATTGCGCGGTGGGCGGGGCGGAGAATGCCGCCATAGATCTCATCATAGAGTGGTGCCCAAAAACGGTAGGCGCGCCTTTGTCGTTCAGTTGAAACAAG
>NZ_JAWRWZ010000861.1:0-233 GCF_046535285.1 Chryseobacterium sp. SIMBA_028
CAAAAAAAGATTCCAGCTCGGAAATATTCTTTTTATCATTTCCAACAAAAACGTGGGTATCGGTAAGGAAAACCGGACGCTTTAAAAATGTATAATGATCAAGAAGTAATTCTTTATAATCTTCTTCCGTCAAAGTTTTCACATCGATTTCTCTCAGTTTAAGCTGAGTAGATTTTTTACTGAATAATGCCTCATAAGATCCTGTATGCTTGTACATTGCTTCTAATTCTTCT
>NZ_JAWRWZ010000862.1:0-233 GCF_046535285.1 Chryseobacterium sp. SIMBA_028
CTGAAAGGGCCATACATCGACGGCGGCCGTGAAGAGAAATTGTGGACGACGCTGCTTGATAACCAAGTGATCCTCCGGAGCAGGCTCTCTGAGCTCTTCCTTTCCCTCCAGTTGGACCATGACCGGAAGATCGCGGTGCTGCGCCCCGTTGATCCCGAGGTGGTGGGCTCGAATTCGCGCTCAAGCATCCTCCGCCAGCAACGGGCACTGAGCCGCGTGGAAACCATCGTGCT
>NZ_JAWRWZ010000863.1:0-233 GCF_046535285.1 Chryseobacterium sp. SIMBA_028
CCATCTGTTGGGCACCGCGCACCTGCCCCGTGCCGTGCCGGGCCGCGCCACGTGCCCCGCACGCCCTAGCTGCCGGATGCCTGCAGCAGGTGATCCGGGAGGCGGTTGCCCGGAGCCCGGCCCCGAATCTCCAAGAGCTCCCGAGCATGGGCGTGGAGTTTCTTGTCTTCCGCGGACACAGGAACCCACGGTGGAATCGGAACGGCCGTTCCGGTGTCATCCCGCACCACCAT
>NZ_JAWRWZ010000864.1:0-233 GCF_046535285.1 Chryseobacterium sp. SIMBA_028
GGATAGAACAACTTTTAACAAGTTCATCTTTAAACACCCTCTTTTCTCTTGTCAACCTGGTTATTTTCAGCATTGTACTCTTATTATATGATTACAGGCTATTTGTAGTCTACCTTATAGGAGCAGTACTGTATGTAGCATGGATTAGCTTCTTCCTTAAAAAACGAAAAGAACTCGACTATAAAAGATTCTCTCAGGTTTCTCAGGAACAAAGTAAAGTGATTGAGCTTATC
>NZ_JAWRWZ010000865.1:0-233 GCF_046535285.1 Chryseobacterium sp. SIMBA_028
GAAGATGACGCCGAGAAGCGTCCGCTCCGAGCCGATCCGCTGGGCAAGCCGTGGTGCGAGCGGCGAAAAGGCGCCGAGGCAGACGACCGGCAGGGTGGTGAGCAGGCTGGCGCCGAGCGCCGAAAGACCGAGGCCGGAGCGAATCTCGGGAAGCAGCGCTGAAGCGCTGGAAAAGACTGGCCGGAGATTGAAGGCAATCAGCACCAGACTCACGCCAAGCAATATGCGGGCTG
>NZ_JAWRWZ010000095.1:0-353 GCF_046535285.1 Chryseobacterium sp. SIMBA_028
GTTTGTGTGTTTTTATAAAAATTCGGAGATTTCGGATCATTGACAGGAAAGTATGTATAGAAGAATCGTGAATTATCGCCAAACCATTTTATTCCTCCTATATTCGCGGGCGATGTATTGGTAATAATTTCAGGATAAATATATTTACTTTTTACATCTAGTATAATAACCTCAGCTAATTCTTTTCCTTTTTCAGCCATGGCAATTGCTACTTTGTCACCTATTAAACTAGGGCTAATATAATTAATTACAAATTGCTGGTTTATATCTGAATTTTTAAATTTAGAAGGATCATAAAGCAATTGCTCTTCTCCTAAAAATCCTTCCCGATAATAAAGCTTACTTACTTTTTC
>NZ_JAWRWZ010000866.1:0-233 GCF_046535285.1 Chryseobacterium sp. SIMBA_028
CTCATAAGAATGTAGTATTTAAAAGTTAAAATAAATTTAGTTGAAATTTTGCAAAGAGACTATGCTTTTGCTAAAAAACTTTCGTAAGAAGATTGCACAGAAACTGTGCCATCTGACAGGATTTTTTCTAAATTCAGAAATTCTATTTGATTAACGGAGGCCTGATCAAATTCTTTTTGAACCCTCACATAGTTTTCTGTGAAGCCGTACATTTTTCCGTCTTTATTCTCATG
>NZ_JAWRWZ010000867.1:0-233 GCF_046535285.1 Chryseobacterium sp. SIMBA_028
TTTGAGGTGATCAGAACCAGAATCGATAAGATGGGTGCAGTGCAGCCAAACGTTCAGAGAGTACCTGGTACGGCAAGAATTTCTGTTGAAATGCCTGGTATGAAGGATATCGATAAAGTGAAGAAAATGCTTCAGACTTCTGCAAAACTTCAGTTCTGGGAAGTACAACAAGCTCCGGAAGTTTATCCTTATTTTCAAACATTAGCTACAATGATCGCTGCAAAAGGTGATTC
>NZ_JAWRWZ010000868.1:0-233 GCF_046535285.1 Chryseobacterium sp. SIMBA_028
TTGATTTCACAACACTGATTATCCCTTCTCTTGTCCTGGCAGCAGTTTTCTTCTTTTATTCTCGCATCAGGCAGCTGCCCCATAAGACGTCCTTGATCAAGTTCATGTTGATATGGGCGGGAATGGTGGTCATCTACTTGCTGGAAAATTATGGCAGGACGGTGTGGTTTGATGCTAGAGGTCATTCAAACTATATGCTTGTCGGGCCCCTGCTGGGATTTGCCGCTTACATC
>NZ_JAWRWZ010000096.1:0-353 GCF_046535285.1 Chryseobacterium sp. SIMBA_028
GGGGTATTCCCGGGGCAAAAAACAAAAAAGCCCCTAAAATAGGAGCTTTTTGTGACCCCAAACGTACAGTTTTCGAATAATTTTATAGAAGATTTAATAAAGCTTGCAGAACTTGAGTGTCTATAATTACTTGGTATATTCAAGATGCGTCTTTCTAACAAAACCTTGTAAATAATGCTCATTTTCACAAGTAATGATTTGCCTGCTGTAATCATAGTTTGCTTTATTGAGCAAGTAGACCTACTCAATGGTAAACAGTGTATTCTGGGAGGTTTTAGCAAAATTTTCAGTTTAGATGAACTAAAATGGAGGTATAACTTACTGGTTAATGACAAACCAATAAGGCTCTATCC
>NZ_JAWRWZ010000869.1:0-233 GCF_046535285.1 Chryseobacterium sp. SIMBA_028
CTCATCTCAACAATCCAGAAAATCTTCCTACCGAAGAAGAAAAACGTTCTCCAGAATTCCCAGAAATGAGTGAACGAAGACTGGATATTCTATATCCTGCCGCAAAGGGCTTGATTAAATCTACAGGTGTAAAAGATGATGAACTGAAAAACGCAACAAACGGCGACACAAAAGCAACCTTAAAATGGGCTTTAGAGATCTTCCGTGACAGTAATAACTTACTTTAATCTTCT
>NZ_JAWRWZ010000870.1:0-232 GCF_046535285.1 Chryseobacterium sp. SIMBA_028
GTTCCATTGGCGTGGCCGTTTTCGGCGCCGTGGCCAACGCCATCTATGCAGGACATCCCGGTGCTTCGGACGCGCACACAACCGTCTCGGCGTCGTCGGCCGTGTTCATGGCTGTGCTCGTGTGCGCCGTGCTGACCGTTATCGCGGTCATCGCCATGCCGGGCGCCCAGGGCGAGTCGGTGGCGACCAAGACACCGGCGCAGGCTGGCGCCGGCTCGGCGGAAGGCTAGTC
>NZ_JAWRWZ010000026.1:0-16778 GCF_046535285.1 Chryseobacterium sp. SIMBA_028
TAATTGAATTCCCCCGAAAAAAAACTTGGAAATAATTTTATAAATACGCCAAACCTATTAAAGTTTAGAATGGAACATAAACAAATTTACAAAAAACACATATTCTTTTATTTGAATTAAAATATGATGCAGGTATTAAAAAACTAACGGAGTACATATCAATATGTATATAATTTAAATTTCTCTGTTATAGATATAGATATAGATATAGATATAGTAGGGATAAAAGTATTTTACGATCAAAAGAAATAATAAATTAAAAAAACGGTGTATGAAAATATATGTATTGATCGGCTTGTTTTTTTCAATTTTGCTTCACTCGCAGAATTCTAACCAGCAGGTAATAAAGGAAAAGATTAAGCAACTTAAAAATATAGATCCAGATAGTAAAATTAAGGGAAAAAATATCATTTTACTATCCAACGAAATCTATCATATTTCAAAAAATGCGGGATATAAAAAAGGGATGTTGACAGCCTTACTGAGCCAAGCAGTGCTATATGGAAACATAGGGGATACTAATCAATGCTTGAAGGCCACTGAAGAAGGACTTGGCCTAGGTAAAGAATTAAAGGCCTATGGAGAATATACCTCATTGCTGGCACTAAAAGCCGGAGCATTGTTAAATGCAGGAAATTATCTTGATTCTCGGATTAATTTTTCAAGAGCATTGGAATATTCTGAATTGATAAAGGATAAAGATGAAGCGCATTCTATAAAAAGCTATATCTATAATTACCTTGTAAATTATGCATCATTTTTAGATAAGGAATCTGATAATAGTATCTATGAAGATTCTATATTAATTTTTGCTAAAAAGAGCTATGAAGAATCATTGCAAATGTCAGTAAGAGGTGGTGCTCGTAGAGAAAAAATTGTTGCAAACTCTGCTATAACGTTAGGGCAGATTTATATAGACATGAAGGATTTTAAAAAGGCTGAAGTATATGTAAATATAGGAGAAAAGCATATTGATACTAATAATAAATCTCTATTAGGAAGATTATATTATACTAAAGGATGCCTGAAATTTGAGAATGGAGATAAGGAAAAGGCATTGGAATATTATGAAAAAGCTCTTACATTATCACTAGAGGCTCATTATACAGGACTTACGATGTCCATCTATGAAAGCTTACTGGAGTATTATAGGGAGACAAAAGATGTTAAGAATGAATTATATTATCTAAATAAAAGCAAGAAATTAAATGACAGCTTTTCCAAAATTAATAGGAATGCCCTGATAACACAAAGCAGGCATGATATTAATTTACTGTACCAACAGCAATCGGATAATAACACTTGGAAGATTTTGCTGATCGCATCCGGAGGTACTTTGGGTGCTCTCCTCTCATTTTACTTTTATCGAAAACAAAGAAAGAAAAATGCAGCAATACACATTGATACAAGGGTTGATTCATCAAAAAATAGGATCGATGAAGATAAGATTGCACTCTTGCTGAAATTGGCCAGGAATAATGACAAGCAATTTTTAATCGTTTTTAAGGAAATATATGCCGACTTGTATAAAGAGCTATTAAAATTTCAGGAATTAACAGCTGCGGATTTGGAAATGTGTGCGTATCTTACCCTTAATATCCAGACTAAGGAAATAGCCACCTATAAGAAAATATCCATTGGTGCTGTAGACAACAGGAAATACAGAATAAGAAAAAAACTCAATTTACTTCCTGAAACCGATCTTTATAAATGGATTGATACAATTAGAAAAGAATAACTATTTTTCAACGAGCTTCCCTGATAACAATTACTTGCAACGAGCAATTTTTTATTATAGTGCAGGCCTTATGGTCTGCCCTGACTTAAGGCTATATTGATTATTAGGTTTATTCTTCATACCTCCCCTGAATAGATGCCCTCCGGTTACTCCTTTCGAATAGGGCAATTTCACAAGCACATAAAAATGATGGTTTAGGATGGGATCTATTATATCAGTGAAATATTGTTCTGCTTTTGCTCTGTTTTCTATAATGTCTTTATCATTTCCCACATCAAAAGTTTTTAGGGCTTCAAACTTAGGATAATATTCTCTATAAACTGCATCCCATTCCATACCGTCGCTTCTTTTCTGCTTATAGAAGTAATGATCTCTTTCATCCATTACTTTCCAGAATACATTAAATAGATCGGTATAGGATTTTATAGTATTGGTGGTATATCTTGTTGGTTCTGCTGTCGAAAGTTCAGCTTCTGTTACACAGGAATAAAGAGGCATAGCAGATATAAATAGACCTAAACAAAGCATTATTGTTTTGCTAAAATTAATTGACATGTTTATTTAATTTCAATATTTTTTTGTGAAGGTATGGAATGGTGATTCGTACTGCATGGGGTACGATCTAATAATTCCTAATGACATTTCTAATATATTCTAACTGATCAGTTGGAAAACGAATTAGGTATAAATTATTAAGAATAATACTTTCATAATGAGATGTTTGTTTTTAATCTTAAGGGCCTTGAAATGCTATCTAAAGTATTGTTAAATTAATATAAAAACGCTTTTTTCATGTATGCTATATACGAAAATCGCCCATGAAATGTGCTTTTATTGAATACGTGAGATAATATGAGCTGGTATGTTAGAAAACGGTATGTGTAAAATATTTTACGTGTTCTATTTCTTTATACTTTTGACATGAACTTGTTTTAAAAAGAGAGTTTTTTATCGATTTGGTTACTCTCTTTTACCAGGCAAAGCAGTAAGCTTCCTTTTTTTTTCATATTTATCCTTACAGCTAACGTAAGCCTTTGCCTGGATTTTTTCATAATCTTTTAAAATAGGTTAAACTAATAATGGAGTAGTCATCTTTCTAAATGTAAAGATGTTTATCAATTGATTCCTCATTAAGAATACCAATTAAAAAAAGGATTTTAAAAAGGAACTTTCACAATATTGAATTTTACAAAATAAAAAATACATTGATAGTAGTATAAATGACTAATAAATTACTTTTAAACGCGGTAAATTGCCATATAATAGATAGTGTTAGAATGGGTATTAGTAATTGTTAGTCTGGTTTTGAAAGATGAATTTATATAACGAATACTTTTGTACATGAAATTTTCTATATCGATTTGTGCTCTTAGGGCATTAGTTTTATTTTAAAGAATATTCGATAATGTTAAAGCAAAGTGAATGAATTTTAAGATAATTTAATTATTACACGATGAAATCTTTAAAGGAGATTATTGTAGAGAATATAAAATTAGATATAGTCTGGTATTTATAAAACATAAACAAAAAAATATTTATTATGAAAAATGTAATATTAGGTGTCTCAGTACTATTATTGGCAAGCTGTGCTTCACAAACAACGCAAAGCCAAGGCAGTTTAAATGAAAACGAAAGAAATATGGAATTCATTCAGCAAAGATCAAATGAAGCAGCGGGTAAGAATATCTATCAAGGTTCAGGGTTGCAAATTTTCAAAAGCAAATAATTTATAGTGAAAAAAAGACAACTATTCGATATTATAAAAAACTATATCATGAGAAACCAATTTTTCATTTTGTCAATATTACTTTTTATACTTACCATTTGTGTAGGGTTCCTCATTAATTATTTTAGTATTCAATCACATAGTGAAAAAAACAAAATTGCTAATAATGAGCATTCGATTCATATTGGTCTGTTGACAGAAAAAAGTACAAAAACAAAGAAAGAAAAAGAACTACTGTTTTCTAATGAATTTACAACATCTTTTACTTCAAAAAAAGGATTAATCTTAGTGAATGCAGATCTAAATGGAAATAAAAGGAAATTTTTATTAGATAGCGGTCTGGGAAGTGATTTAATTTTGAACTCAGAGGTCAAGCATATCGGACGTCTTCAAGATTCTGAAAATCATCTTAATGGAATAGGAGGAGAGTCTGAAAATTTACAAACGACATGGATAAATTCATTTTCTTGGATGGGAATAAATTTCAAAAATGCTCAAGTCAATGCATTACCTCTTTCCAATATCATGACTAATGAAAATGATGATTTTGCAGGAATAATAGGATTTGGTGCTTTCAGTAATTATCAATTAACTTTAGATTATAGATGTAATATATTAAAAGCAACTAAAAAGAAAGACCTAGTTAAAGAAGCAAAAGAAAATGGTGAACTTCTTACCACTATATTGTTTAAATTCGAACAGCACATGCCAGTATTTGGGGTTGAAATTAACGGATTTAAGTATAAAATGGCTCTTGATACAGGAGCAACCATCAACCTGATTAATTCGAAACATTTTAAAAATTTAGAAAAAGCAGTAGTTGATCTTAAAGAGTCTAATGTCAACGGTATTAGTGGAAAGACTACTTCAAAAAAAGGACTTATTAAGCATACTAAAATTAACAATATTAGCTATGATAATATGATGTACTGTTTTGATTCCTCATCTTTAAAAAATTTGAATACTAAATATGGACTTGGGATCGATGGGATCTTGGGATATGAATTTCTAAAACAAAACATTACAGTAATTGATTTTATCTCAAAGGAAATTCGGGTCTATGATGGTAACTTTATTAATCCAAAGAGTCAAGAGAATATAGATAAGATTAAACATACCGCATAGCTTTAGTACTTTCATAAAGGACTCTAGTCATTAAGCAAAACAGGATAGAATTATCTTATACTAAACAACATACTTTTCAAATAAATTGAGCAATAGCTTTTATTAAGTAAAAAATTATCAGGCAAAGCCGTCAACAGAATGGTTAGGTTAGAAGTAATTAATAATATTAATTGGCTTTGTCTGATCTTTTATTAATATTCATGGTATCCAATAACTTGAAAAATTGCTATTACCTATAGTTTTCTAAATGTGTTTTTATACCAGGTAAAGTCAAACTGCATTTCAATTTTTTATTAAATCTTTACCTGGTTTTAAAATATAAAAATAAAAATCATTGAATCTTATTGTCTCTACAAATAATATATTGAGTATGGATGATAGATTTGTTAAGTGCTTGATATTGAATGCTTGTTAGATAATGTTAGATGACATGTTAGTAAATGATATGTCATTTTTTTTGAAATAAGGTGGCGCTGTAATATTTTTGGCAAAAAGAAAAATAATGAAAAATATTACTTGTTTTATCATATTTAGGGTGGTAGCTTAATTCCATAGATACTTATGAATTAGATGTAAAATGTATAGATAAAATAAGAACAAGTAAAATGATATGATACTGAAAATTAAGGAAATGAATAAAACACTATTTGGATTTACGGTTTTAATTTCGGGAATTTGCTTTTCGCAACAGATTAAATTTGAAGAATATGACCTTCCGAACGGTCTCCATGTAATTCTTCATCAGGATAATACAGCACCGGTTGTTACTACCGGAGTCATGTATCATGTAGGCTCAAAGGATGAAATAAAAGGGCGAAGTGGTTTTGCCCACTTCTTTGAACATCTTTTATTTGAGGGAACGCCAAACATCAAAAGAGGTGAATGGTCTAAAATAGTTGCTGCCAACGGAGGACGAAATAATGCAAATACCACACAGGATAGAACCTATTATTATGAGACATTTCCTTCAAACAGTGAACAGCTTGGTCTTTGGATGGAAGCAGAAAGAATGCGCCATGCCGTAATCAATCAAATTGGGGTGGATACCCAAAGGGAGGCGGTAAAGGAAGAGAAGAGAATGCGTATGGACAATGCCCCATATGGAGGGATTTCTTATAACACCGCCGTGAACCCACATGTCTTTAATAAACATCCCTATAACGGAAGTTTCATTGGGTCTATGGAGGACTTGAATGCAGCACAGTTAGATGAATTTCTGGCTTTTTATAAAAAATATTATATTCCAAATAATGCGACGTTAGTGGTAGCCGGGGATATTAAGCCTGAGCAGACTAAGAAATGGATTGAGCTGTATTATGGAGGTATTCCAAAAGGAATGGTAACTTCTAAAGAATTCCCTAAGGAGGATCCTATTGTTCAGGAAAAAGAAGTTACGGAAATAGACCAGAATATTCAATTACCGGCCTATGTTTTTGCGTACAGAGTACCTGGGAATAAAGAGAAAGATGCTTATACCCTTGATATGCTTTCTTCTTATTTAAGTGATGGAAAATCTTCAGTTTTAAAATATAAACTGATAGACCAAGATAAAAAGGCCTTAGATGTAGGGATTTTGAATACTACAATGGAGGATTACGGAGTTTTTAGAATTCATGCCATTCCTATGGGGCAAACGACCAGACAAACTTTACAGGCTGACATTGATGAGGAAATCAAAAAATTGCAGACTACGTTGATTACTCAGGAAGATTATCAAAAGCTTCAAAACATATTTGAGAACCAATTTGTAAATCAAAACTCAAGTGTTGAGGGAATTGCTGCTTCATTGGCTACCAATCATGTATTGATGGGCAACACCAATTTGATCAATAAAGGAATTGACATCTACAGATCTATCACAAGACAGGATCTGCAGAACGCGGCTAAGAAATATTTAAATTCCAATCAAAGAGTAATCATTAATTACGTTCCTGAAAAGAAATAATTATTTCAACATTTTATGTTTAAAGATGATTATTAAAAATTAAATTTTTACAAATGAAAAAGCAATTAACATATATAGCTGCGGCGTTTTTTTTCGCAGGAACAATTTCCGCACAAAAAATTGATCTTAATGCAATGCCGAAGCCGGGACCCACTCCTGCAATCAATATTGCTAAACCAAAAACTTTTCAACTGAGCAACGGTCTTACGGTAATGGTTGTGGAAAATAATAAATTACCAAGAGTAAATACCACGCTTTCTATGGACAGACCTCCGTTCAATGAAGGAAACTTAATGGGGGTAGCCTCTATTATGGCCCAACAGCTGGAAAATGGTACTGCTCATTTAAGCAAAGAGGATTTTAACAAAAAGCTGGATTATCTGGGAGCGAATGTAAGTTTTTCTTCCGATGGTGCTTTTGCGAACTCTCTTTCAAAATATTTTCCGGAAGTATTAGGGCTGATGGCAGACGCGATCATCAATCCAAAATTCTCTGATGAAGAAATTCAGAATTCAAAAGAAAGAGCTTATGAAGCATTGAAATCTGGAGAGAAAAATGCTTCTGCCATTGCTTCAAAAGTTTCCAATGCACTAATGTATGGTAAAAATACAGCTATAGGGGGATTTCCAACCGTGGAATCTATTCATAAGATTCAGCTAGCGGATGTGCAGGATGTTTATAAAAAATATTACGCTCCGGACAATGCCTATTTAGTCGTCGTGGGAGATGTGAAATTTGACCAGGTAAAAGCATTGGTTGAAAAAGCTTTCAGTGGATGGAAAAAAGCGAATACACCGGCTGCTGTTCTGGAGCCAGCTTCCAATCTATCCAAAACAGAGATCAATGTAGTAGATGTGCCTTCTGCAGTACAGTCGGTAGTCTCAGTAAGCAACTTGAATAATCTTAAAATGAAAGACCCGATCTACTTTGCGGCTACAATTGCTAATTACATCTTAGGCGCAGGGATGAATGGAAGACTTACCATGAATCTTCGTGAGAAAAATGGATTCACTTACGGAGCCGGATCCTCATTGAATGCAGATAAGTATTCTTCAGATTTCTCTGCTGGTGCAAGTGTAAGAAATGAGGTTACTGATAAGGCCGTGAAAGAGTTCATGAATGAACTTAATGCGATCTCTACCGTAAAACCAGAAGAACTTGAAAGCGCTAAGGCTTTATTAAAAGGAAGTTTCATTATGTCTCTAGAACAGCCGGAAACTATTGCGAAATTTGCCTTAAATCAGAAAGTTCAGGATCTGCCTTCTGATTTCTACACGAATTACCTAAAATCAATTGATAAAGTAACGGTAGCAGATATTTCCAACGCAGCAAAAGCTACGATCTTACCCAACCAAAGCAGAATCTTTATCGCCGGTAAAGCTTCTGATATTTCTGAAGGACTTGAAAAATTAGGATATCCGGTAAAGTATTATGATCAAAATGCTGAACTGGTGAAAAAATAAAAAGTTGGGTTTTGTACTATTCTAAGCCTAAAGGAAAAAGAATGTTTCCTGGCTTGTAACGAATGAGACAGCTCACTGCTTTATAATACTTAGCCTCCTTTATTTCACAATCTTTATATCACACAAATGATGGAAAAGGGAGGCTATTTTATTAATGAATAGGTTTTTTTCAGGATGATGAACGAGTATAGAATTTCTAAAACTACATGATATAAATGGATCAACAAATACAGCAAATAGATAAGAAGCCTGATTTTATCCGGATTTATAATGATATTATAAAAAAGTATCCTGATAAGATGAAAGTTTGTGACCATCTGTTGAAAAAAACAAATTTATCATCTTTTGAAATCATTCAATTGAATACGCTCATATTCGGAGAGGATGATAATAAAGCTGATGCCTTTAATAAGAACCATCGCTGTTATGAAAAGTGTGATGTTATATACATTTTGGAGGAACAAAAAAGGAGAAAACTTAATAATACCCAAGTAGCAAAATATTATGGAATAAGCAGAAATACGATTGCCAAATGGAAAAAGAGTTTTCTTAATAAAAAGTGAATCAAATATACCATTTCATTACATCCACGAAATAAAATATAATTTTCAAGATGGGATCATAAGTTTATCGGTTCTGTTTCGACTGAAAAAAATTCTATAGATTATTAAATGAAAATAATACTGATATTCATTGGCTTGTTTGTTTCTGAGATCCTATTTTCTCAACAAACGGTTAATGGCATTATTACAGATGAGAGTGGTATTCGTTTAAGTTCGGTCGTGGTCATTAATATATCTGCCAATACAAAGATAGTCAGTAATTCATTGGGCGAATTTTCTATTGGTGCGTCAAAGAATGATGAATTAAGGTTTATTCTTCCGGGATATGAAAGACTTTCCAAAATAGTTACTGAAGACCACCGGAACGCTCTATTGCCCATAACTCTTTTTAAAGTCATTGAAGAAATTGAAGAGGTTAAGGTGTATAAAAAGCTGACAGGCGATCTATCAAAGGATTCCAAAATATTGACTAAGGTAGATCAAGGTAAAATCATTCAAAAGGCGGTTGGACTGCCTCAGCCGGTTGGTAAAATGAGAGAAAAGCCTGCTGAAATAAAAGAAGTGTTACTTCCAATGCTGTTGGGAAATTTAAATGTGCAAGGAGTGTATGATCTTATTAGTGGTAAGGCCCGAAAGCAAAAAATAATATACAAATACGAAGATTTACAGGAGGATATTGCCTGGATAAGGAATAGAGTGGAGGACGATTATTTTGTGAAAACAGGTATTCCAAAGGATAAAATTTCAGATTTTATAGAGTTTTCTTTTTATACAAAACCCCAAGTAAGAAGATACGTTAAGGCTAAAAGCCTGTCAGGAGCAGTATTGGGATTTGAAGATGTGGTACCTATATATCTTGAGAGAATGAACAAAGGATGAAAATTGATATAAAATACTAAACAAATAGCCCAGAATTTCTTGTAAAATATGAAGTAAGCAAAATAAAAAATGCACGGAAATAGTCCGTGCAATTTTTATAGGTAACGTATGTTATTTGGTGGAAATATACTTTATAGCGGCTTCCAAAACCCTATCTACAAATGTTTTTGGAGAATTTTTCATTTCCAGCAGTTCTGCATCTGAAGGCGGAGTAACATAAATATCCGGCTTGATGCCAATTCCCTCAATAACTTCGCCTTTTGCATCTTTATGGGCCATTACCGGCATATAAAAACTCAAATATCCTGCTACCTTGTCTTGAGTTCCCCCATTGAATTCATCTGACCCTGTTAATGCAGCAAGCCCTCCTGCGCTATAATCTCCTACAGAAATAACATGAGATCCCTGGCTTTTTAACATTAATGTTGATATTTCGGACATGCTCACGCTTCCTCTATCAGTTAAAATAACAGTCGGAATATTGGAAGGAATTCCAAATTTATGGGGATTGGTATGCATAGGTACCCATGGAGTATAATTAAACCTACCGGTACCTTCTTTTGTTCTTTGATAGCCGGCCAGAGCATTTTGTGTGATGAAACGATCGGTCCAGAATCTTGCATCTGCTATAGCACCACCGCCGTTTGCTCTTAGGTCAATGATGATTTTTTTAATTTCTCCTTTATGCAGTGCATTAAGAAATTGTTTGTAGAAAGGAGCTTTATCAATTATTCCCTGTGCTGCATTCTGAAACGAGGTTAGTCCATACCCCCATTTAACATGATTATCCATCTGGCTTATAAACCAGACTATGTAGGCTTGGCTTTCGGTGGTCAATACATCAGCCGGATAAGTGCTGGCTTTGTTATAAGCAACTAATTTTTTTGACTCTTCTAATGATTTTTTGGTAACATCTAAAAAAGCATCTGATATGACTTCAGTATCCTTAAAGGTACTGATGTAATTATTAAAGGATTTCACTTCAGCAGAATTGGGAAAAGTATTCCACTGGTTTAATATATCTATTGTGAAATTTTCAACTTTACTTCTTAAAGCGGCATCACTGATTGAATTTAGTTCTGCTGAATTTTTGATGATATCCGATGTTAACACAAGTCCATGGCCGGGATCAGGTTTCAAATAAGCATCCAGAAGATTAATTTTAAGAGCCTCAGATAAACGAAACATATTAAAACTGAAATAATAAGTATCTGGGTTAGATTTTAAACTTCCCATTTGATAAGTAAAGGTCGATTTAGTTCCATCCGGATTGTTTAAGACGGTGTTTTCACTTTTTGCATCAGCCCCAAGCTTGTCAGCCATATAAGTTGTTTTCACTTTAAAGTCGTACTGATTATTAGCAGGAGTCTTCATTCCTCCTCTGAATCTAAATGTTCCCTGAACTCCTTTTGAATAAGGCAATGTTATATCAACTGCAAAGTGGCGGTCTATAATAGGATCTACGATATCAGTGAAATACTGCCTTGCTATTTTTTGATTTTCTATGATATCCTTATCATTACCTGTGTTAAAAGCCTGTAATGCTTCAAACTTAGGATAATATTCTCTGTAAACAGCGTCCCAATCCATTCCATCATTTCTTTTCTGCTCATAAAAATAATTATACCGCTGATCCATTACTGTCCAGAATACCTTAAAAAGGTCTGCATAGGATTTTATATCACTGGCGGTATACCTTGTGGGTTCTGTTGTTGAAAGGTCATCTTCTGCTACACAGGAATTAAAAGTGGTAGCCGCTGTAAGAATTCCAAGAATAAGAATCGCTTTTTTACTAAAGTTTCTTGTCATAGTATGTTTATTTTTAATGTATTAATGAAGTAGAGGAGCCTTAATTGAACTTATAAGCCACACCAAGTGAAATCATATAAGATCTTGTTGTCATTTTTTGATTTTTATCTGCTTGTGCTTTATTAATATCAGAAAGTCCATATTGATAGTTGTAAGCGGCATGAAGATCAAACTTCTTGAATGAGTACCCTAATTGAGCCTGACCCTGCAGTCCATAACCAAATCTGTTGAGCTGGTTTTCATTCTTCTCAAAGTCATAAGTATCTGAGACTTGTATGTAATTGAAACTGCCATTTTCCTGAAGCTCTCCTATAACAGGATACTGCCCCTCTCTTTTCATTCTCAGCCAGTATTCGGTATACATACCTCCAGCCAGTTTAATCCATACCCCTTGGCTTTCATGTGGATTATTGAGAATATATCCGCCTACCAGTAAAGGAAAGGCCAGAAAATCATTATTGTATTTTGTAAACCAACCGGACCGGCTTCCTGTTCTTTCATATTGGTAATTTTTTTGCAGATAGGATACCCCCGTAGAAACAAAAAGAGATTTCCAAAACAGATATTCTCCAGAAAGATTTATTCCAAAACCGTAGCGGGTTGTGTATCTGGAATCCACTAGGTTAGACAGATTAGCATTCATAGCAGTATAGGTATAACCGCCATCAACCGCTATTTTGAGCTTATTTTGGTTTTGAGCAGATAAACCTAAGCTGGCTGAAGAAAATAAGCAAAGGCATAACGCCTTACATAAAGTTTTGTTCATAGACTTTTTTTTAATGTATTGTTAGAAAAAATATTTTTAGCACTCATTTTAATTTTTAATTAGTGGTAAAAAATTTTAGGTCAAGATATTGGATGTTAACCCCTACTGTATAAAATGCCGTCTAATAATTACTAATAGAATCTCTACTATTATCTAATGATTGTTATAAACCTATTGTAATTGATTTGTCTATGCGTGTTGTTTGTCTAGAAAGAAACAATATGTGGGCGTCTGGAATACAGCAAAAGATTCTCAGAACGGCTTTAGGAAAGCTTAGGTTGATGATCTGTTGCCGACTTTTAAACATTGAATTAATAATATAGAAGAAAAAATAAATCAACAAAAGAAAGAGATGGATTTGAACTTAAGAGTAATTGGATAAGTACTTACTTGTTTGGCTAAAAACCGGAAATACACAAAATTCAGTAAGAGAGAATACATGCTGAATATGCTGATTTCGTAAGATATTTAAGCGGTTTTTAGGATGGAAACTCTGTTTTATTGCAGATGATGAGATAATGGGAGATAGGGTATTAAGAAATGATATATACATTGTTTTTTTTCAAGCTTCCCTTCCCTGTACTTTTGAGCAACTTAAAAGAATATTTAAGTTAATTTAAATAGTGTTTTTTTTTATCAGGCAAAGTAGTGTTTTTTTTCATGAATATTATTAGTTACTTATCCCAACCCTTTGCCTGGTTTTACAATGTTAAAAAGTATATCATACTGATTTGCATCCTGCTCAATATAGGAACTACAGTGTATCCTGAGGATGAACTAAAAAGATAAGATTTTATATTATATACTAAAAATGAAAAAAATAATAGTAGCCGCTTTTTTTTTAACAGCTTGTAATTTAGCGATTGCACAGCAGAGACCAAATGATAAAGAGAATACAGGAAGAGATTTAATGACATGGTATCATAAAGATTTTAAATCTTCAAAAGTATATGGTGTCAATACAGAAAATGCTTACAAATATTTAGAGTCTAAAGGACTGAGTCCTAAAAAAATTGTTGTTGGGGTCTTGGATAGTGGAGTTCAGGTTGATCATCCGGGCCTCGTTAAAAATCTATGGACTAATCCGAATGAAGTTCCCGGCAATGGGAAAGATGATGATGGGAATGGTTTTGTAGATGATATACACGGCTGGAATTTTATTGGGGGTAAAAACGGAGATATTGACGTAGACAATTTAGAAGTAACGAGGGTTGTAAAAACATACAAAGAAATATTTGAAGGAGAAGAATCTGCTATCAATAAGGATAATCAATCTAAAATGCCGGAAGACTTTGCCATGTATATAAAAGCTAAAGAACTTTATGACAATAAGAGCCCTCAGGTAATACAACATGTAAAAACATATACACTCCTTAAGGAACTTATTCCAAACATGGTTCGTTTATTAGGTGGAAAATCTGTAACGGCTGAAAATATAAAAGAAATAAAAACTCCTACAGATCAAAAGGATGCTATGGCTCTGGAGTATCTGACAAAGTTTTCTAAGAATGCTAAAATTGAAAATTTATCACCCACAGAGTTTGAAAAAATAATAGGAGACTGGGTGAATAAAAATATTGAAAATACCTCTTCCAAAGAGAAGCATTATAATATTAATTATGATCCAAGAGCGGAAATTGTTGGAGATGATTATAACAATTACTCCGAAAAATATTATGGGAATAACCATTACGAAGGACCGGATGCAGAACATGGTACCCACGTTGCCGGAATTATTGCCGGATCTCCGCAAGGGGACGAAATTCAGTATGGTGTAGCTGAAAAAGTGGCCAAAATAATGACCGTTAGGATTGTTCCCAATGGAGATGAAAGAGATAAAGATGTTGCCAATGCCGTCAGATATGCTGTTGATAATGGAGCTAAAATTTTGAATATGAGTTTTGGTAAACCAATTTCTCCGGGAAAAGAGGTGGTCTGGGATGCATTTAAATATGCTGAAAGTAAAGGAGTTCTTTTGGTGAAAGCTGCAGGAAACGAAAATGAAGATATTGGTATACACCCTGCATATCCAACGAATTTTAAGAATCCAACAGATACTATACCATTGGTAAATAACGTTATTGTTGTGGGGGCAAGCACAAATAGAAATAACGAGTTGAGAGCTAATTTCTCAAACTTCAATAAAAGCAGAGTCAATGTATTTGCACCTGGTGAAGAAATCTATTCAACAGTTCCAAAAAGTAAATATGCCTATCTCCAGGGAACTTCAATGGCATCTCCGGTAGTCGCTGGAGCGGCTGCAGTTTTATTGGCCTACATGCCCAATTTGAAGCCTCATCAAATCATTGAAGCCTTAGTGAAATCAAGTAATTCCAATACAGAAAATAAGTTTGATAGTTTTTCACAGGCTGGAGGAGTTATTGATATGGAGAAAGCTGCAATATATGCATACACCCATTACTATAAAGATGCAGGACAGTATAAAAAAAGTAAAAAACAAAAAGATAAGATTAAAAAAAAAGTGATTATTTAATTTAATATATTTTTTATCAGGCAAAGTAATAGAGTTCTTTTTTTATATCCAAATCTTTGTCTGATTTTTAAATAGTACATAAGGTAATGAGGTGGAAATGATGTAATTTTACAAGGTGTGTTAATTTTACAATGAGGAGACGGTCTTTTGAGACCGTCTCTATTTATGGTATTACGTTGGTGATCTACAATTTTTTGGCTTGCTGATCAAACCTGACAAAGGAGTTTCATTTTAAAGAATTTTTATAAACCACTTTGTCAAATGATCCCTCCGCAGGATGGGAATTCTCACTCTTTAGGGTATTATTTTAAGAGAAATCGGATGTTTTTTTTACTTAAAAGAACTTAATTGTTAAAATTGTTGTACCTTTTATAGTTATAAAAAAGTTTAAACAACTTGAATAGTCATTTTCTCGTAAAATTGATATTGTTTCTTAAAACCTAGAATAGGCACATACTAGATTTTAAAATAAAACGAATCGTTAATGAACATCATAGCTGTTTTTGTGGTATAGATTTTTTTATAGTGAGTAATTATTTGTCTTTTGGGTTATGTCAAGGTAAATTCTTGTATTTTTATAGAGCTTTCCTTATTAATCTAAATTTTGTTTTGATCTGACTTTTGATTGGAAATTTCGTATCGAAATGTCTACATAAATTAAATTTGTAAAAAATATGAGATTCTATTTATTAATTTATTTTTTTATTCCATTTTTTTCCTTTACACAAAATTTGCATACCCAGATAATAGAGGATAAGATAAAACAGCTTAAAGGTCGGGAAGCTGAAAATAAATTTGAAGAAAAAGAATTGATTGCGCTTTACAATGAGCTTTATTACATGTCCAAAGAAAAAGATCATAAGAAAGGAATGCTTACTGCATTGACTGGCTTGGCTGTTATTTATTCGAATAATAATAATCCTCATGAAGGTCTAAAGGTTATTGGTGAAGGAATTATTTTGGCTAAACAACTGAACAGTTATATTGATTATACTTCACTATTGGATTGTAAAGGCAGAGCCTTATTGGAAGCTGGAAATTACTCCGATTCCCGTATAAATTTTTCGAAAGCTCTTAAAATGTCTGATCTGATAAAAGATAAGGATACGATGAATGGTCTTAAAACAATAGTTTTTAATTCTCTCTCAAGATATGCCGAAATATTAGATAACGAAATTAGTACTGCCGGTTATGGAGATTCTCTATTGTATTTTGGAAAACAGGGCTATGAAGCATCAATAAAAATATCTGAAAAATTTCCCAAAAGAAAATTTATTGTTGGTCAGTCTGCATTATTATTAGGAGTTGCCTATTTGAGAAAAGGGAATGTTGTAGATGGGAATAAATATTTTGATATCGCTGAAAAATTGTTTATAAGTGATCAAGATAAAAGACCTTTGGCGAATTTTTATAATACGATTGGATACATAAAATTTGAAAAAGGGAATGATGAGCAGGCTCTGGAATACTATAACAAAGCGCTAGACCTAGCAACAAAGTTCCATTCCCCTAGGCTTAGTATAAACATCTACGAAAACCTTATAGAATATTATAAGAAGGCTGGTGATACTAAAAAAGAGCTTTACTATTTGGAGAAAAGTAAAGTGTTGAATGATAGTTTATCTAAAATTCATAAAAAAGCCCTGATAATACAAGGGAAGCATGACGTTAATTTAATCAGTAAACAAAAGGAATCGGTTAGCAGTTTTTTTATCATATTGTTAATAGTAATAATTATTTTGATTGGTGCAATTTCATTTTATTTGTATCGAAAGAATAGGGCTAAAAGGTCTATTGGTAAAGTAGATGTAGATGAGGAGTATCAAAAAAAACAAATTGATGAAGATAAGATTGCGTTGCTATTAACACTGGCTAAAAATAATGACAAGCAGTTTTTAATTATGTTTCAGGACATATTTACAGATTTACACAGGGAACTTTTAAAATTTCCGGAGCTTACAGCTGCAGATTTGGAAATGTGCGCCTACCTTAAGCTCAATATTCAGACTAAAGAAATAGCCACTTATAAAAAGATATCTATTGGAGCTGTAGATAATAGAAAATATAGGATAAGAAAAAAACTCAATTTACTACCAGAGACTGACCTCTATAAATGGATCAATACAATTAACCCCAAATCTGAGTAAATGAATATCAGGGTTTTTAGAAGATATATTATTGAGTATAGGTAAGTTGTATGTCTTCAAAAGAAAATGGACTTTCTCTTAGGGAGTGTTTGTTAGTTTAAAGTTATAATAAAAGTTGATTTC
>NZ_JAWRWZ010000871.1:0-232 GCF_046535285.1 Chryseobacterium sp. SIMBA_028
ATTGCAGCTTTACATTCATCACACTGGATAAACAGTAAATGACATGCATCGTTGGAACAGTTGGTATGGTTATCACAAGGTTTTCCACACTGGTGGCACTGTGAAATAATATCATCTGTAATTCGTTCTCCTAAACGGTGGTCAAATACAAAGTTTTTACCGATAAATTTACTTGGTATTCCTTCTTCTCTTATCTGGCGGGTATATTCAATAATTCCGCCTTCTAGTTGAT
>NZ_JAWRWZ010000872.1:0-232 GCF_046535285.1 Chryseobacterium sp. SIMBA_028
TCTTTCGGTGCAGGGTTAAATTCCTCTCCGTTTACCACTGTTGAAAGCTCTTTTTGGTTAATACTCCAAAAGTTTACCGTAGTGGTAGCATCCCGAAGCATTCCACCGAATTTCCATCCGTTATCTCCTTTATAAATCGCTCCGATATCAAAACCGAAACCATATCCACTCGCAAATTTCCCAACATTTCTATATACAATCTTTGCATTCACCCCAACATCTAATTTCGTAT
>NZ_JAWRWZ010000873.1:0-232 GCF_046535285.1 Chryseobacterium sp. SIMBA_028
TAGTGTATCAATAATACTCGAGGTTTCAAAAGTTCCTCTCAGACCGATTTTATTTCGGTTATTGATATGATAGTAGAGAGCCGGAAGCATCTTTACATTGGCAAAAGTTGAATCCTGACGGTAAATATTGACTTTCATATTCAGACCTACATTAGATTTAAAAAGATACGGGATATCCGTCTGAAGATCAAAAGTCTGTCCTTTATCCGGATTTCGCTGCCAGTATAAATTG
>NZ_JAWRWZ010000874.1:0-232 GCF_046535285.1 Chryseobacterium sp. SIMBA_028
CGGTGTCAAATGCTATCGGAGTGATAGAAATTATCATTGCAGCATTACTGATCTTTAGTGTGAAATTTGCATTTCTAAGAAAGTATGCTGCCATGGGAATGATAGGTGTCTTTCTGGTCACATTAAGTTATTTATTTACAACTCCGGGAATATGGAAAATGGTGGATGGAATTCCGGTCACTGATTTCTTTATCATCAAAGATGTGATGTTTTTAGGATTTGGATTAATGAT
>NZ_JAWRWZ010000875.1:0-232 GCF_046535285.1 Chryseobacterium sp. SIMBA_028
GTTAGTGGTTGTTGACAGCGATAAATTATACGGAAAATATTACGAATACGATACTAAAACAAAAAATGTAAAACTCCTTCTCGACCTGATGCCTCAATTAAAAGAAGAGGATATGGCTGAAATGAGACCAATTGAATTCAAAAGCAGAGACGGCTTGACAATCCATGGCTACATCACATTGCCAAAAGCTGCGGTGGAGGGCAAAAAAGTTCCTTTGATTGTAAATCCTCAC
>NZ_JAWRWZ010000876.1:0-232 GCF_046535285.1 Chryseobacterium sp. SIMBA_028
TTGCCGTTCGGCAGTACGGTCAGCGTCCAGATACCGCCGTTATACTGCGACGGCACTTCCATCTTCGTGACTTCGATCGCCTCTGTACCCCACGCGAAGGACGGCAGGTTCAGGCGCGGCGATCCATCGACGGGCACCGGCACGCGCGACGCGAGGAAACGGCCGAACAGCGGGAAATAGGTTGGCTTCGCGTCGATATCCAGGTGCACTGCATCCACGGTAGGACCGAGAA
>NZ_JAWRWZ010000097.1:0-353 GCF_046535285.1 Chryseobacterium sp. SIMBA_028
TGGAAATCCCATTGCTTATTTCCACAGCGGTTATATCAAAGGCTCCCCTTCCCTGAATATCTATTATCCCGAAACCAAAACTTCCGTCATTATCTTATCCAATATTGCAGATGAAGAAAAAGGGAAAAACTCGATTTTCAGGCCCCATATTGAGGTAAAAAAAATCACAGACAACCTTGAAAATACACTGATGCAGCTTAGATTAAAACATTAATCTTCCTGCTGTTGTAATAAAGAAGCTGGATTTTGGTCGTCATCGCATAAAGAAAAAAGACTTTTGCAATTCCCAAATCCTTAAAATTAAATTCATTATTAAACAAATACATAAAAGACAGCAAAATAACAATCAATAG
>NZ_JAWRWZ010000877.1:0-232 GCF_046535285.1 Chryseobacterium sp. SIMBA_028
TACGCCGTATGGTGGAACGAAAGACGCTAATACCGGGCAAGCGAGGAAGCGGTGAAGCAGTGCCACATCTGACCATCGACGAATTACTGGCAGAGAGCCGCATAGGGCTCGACCGCGTTCACCCGTCCGACCTTGAACGGGAGATGGCAGCGGGCGCCCTGGTTGTTGACACGCGGCCGGTAGATCAACGGAACCGGGACGGCGAGCTTCCGGGGGCGGTGGTCATCGACCG
>NZ_JAWRWZ010000878.1:0-232 GCF_046535285.1 Chryseobacterium sp. SIMBA_028
GGATAGCAAAAAAAGAACAGTAGATGTGAAGGGCACTACTGTTGCATCATATTTCAAATTAGATCTAAATCTGCTGAGATCTCAATTGAAAGGTGCGCAAGAAATGGGACAGAACTCTACACCAGTTGTTGTTTCAATTCCAACATTGGATGGAAAAATTCAAAAATTCAATGTTTATAGCTTTCCTGTTGTTGTGAAAGAACTTGCGAATCAATATCAGCTTGGTTCTTAT
>NZ_JAWRWZ010000879.1:0-232 GCF_046535285.1 Chryseobacterium sp. SIMBA_028
GGCAGAGGTGAAACGTTTGAAGCTGCGGGAGGAGTAATACATGAATTGGCACTGTTTGAGTGAATAGGAGACAGAGCGCTTGTGGCGCAGGGTAAATCGCGCAGTGAAATGGAAACCGGGCAGTATATTTGCTTCTATAAAACCTCCAAATCCGTTTCAGATCTTTGATGTATCTCAAGGATTCAATGATGAAAAAGGGCGTATCGGCTTTCTGGAAGATGCAGAGGTGCAG
>NZ_JAWRWZ010000098.1:0-352 GCF_046535285.1 Chryseobacterium sp. SIMBA_028
GTGGTTTTGCCTGCGCCGTTCGGTCCGATGAGCCCCAAGATCTCGCCGCGGTTGATATCGAAGGACACGTTATCCAACGCGGTGAGTCCGCCGAACTTGATGGTGAGGTTTTGGACCTGCACCAGGGCATCGCCCACGCTGACTGCTATGTCGCGCTCCGGAGCAACCTTTTCGGCAACTTCGAGATCGACGCCTTGTTCCTTAAGGGCCTCGACGTCGATGTCCGGTTCAATTGCCTCACTCATCGCCGGCCCCCTTTCCTGTGCTTGTAGTCAACTGCCCGGTAGCCGGTTTCTTCATGGCCAAGGCTTTGACTTTGTTGTACGCGATCCGCCCGTACGCGAGCAGGCTC
>NZ_JAWRWZ010000880.1:0-231 GCF_046535285.1 Chryseobacterium sp. SIMBA_028
TATCTGTGCAGAAAATATTCTTAAGCCAGTCCATATAGTTTTAATTACGAAAGTGCCCATGTATTGGGTACTTTTTTTATTTTACGAAAGAAGTAAAAAAAATACTATTTTTATAACATACATAAAAACATATACCTATGATTGCGATAATTGTTGTAATAGCTGTAGTAATACTATTTCTTCTTTATGGAGTTTCCATTTATAACCGTTTGGTAAAACTGAGAAATCTGG
>NZ_JAWRWZ010000881.1:0-231 GCF_046535285.1 Chryseobacterium sp. SIMBA_028
GAGGCGTCCAGCCGGTCACTCAGATCATTGACGATGCGGCGCTGAATTTCCGCATCCTTTTCGCGGTCATGCTGCACGTTTTCAACGACCTTTCGTTGCGCGTCCAGCTTCGCTGTAAGACTCAGGATCTCGTTCTTCAACGCAACATTCATTTCGCGATCCCGGCGCACGGCCTCTTCCAGCGCGCGGCTATGTTTCTTCGCCGATTCGGCCGCGCTTTTCGCGCGCTTC
>NZ_JAWRWZ010000882.1:0-231 GCF_046535285.1 Chryseobacterium sp. SIMBA_028
CTGACTTTATATTCTAAATCCTGACTCTCCTTGTTACCAGCATCAAACATCGAAAGATATTCATTGAGTTTATAATAAAAATCAATAAGTCTTTTAATCTGAGATTTTGTCCTGCCTAATTCAATTGATGATTCAATATTATCAACTTTTACTTTAGCCTGAAGTCCAAAGCCAAATCCCCCTTTTGTGTGTATTAATGTTTCTACCTCATCCCGAATTAACTTTAAACTT
>NZ_JAWRWZ010000883.1:0-231 GCF_046535285.1 Chryseobacterium sp. SIMBA_028
GAGCCAGCTCTGCGGATTGTCGGTGAGCCTGGCATTGGCGCCGTCGCGCGCCTGCGGCCCGAAATCGAGAATGCGCGGGCCAACGAGGCCGAGATGGAGAAAGGCAGATGCCGCCCCGGGTCCACCGTTGAACGCAAAGGTGATTGGGCGATTTGTACCCCCATTCTTGGCGGTATAGGCGGTGTAGAAGATCGCCCCCGTCTGGTTGCCGTCCTGGCCGAAGAGATCGAG
>NZ_JAWRWZ010000884.1:0-231 GCF_046535285.1 Chryseobacterium sp. SIMBA_028
GGGCCGATGGCCATTCGAAAGAAGGACGTGGTATTGATGGCGACTGTCAGCAGCTTCGAAGGATTGGCGCATCCGACGCGATCCGAGCTGCGGCAGTTTGCGGAACTCTTCACGCCCCTCTTCCAGGCCTCCTCCGAGGAGGCGCGCCGCCAGGCCGTTGCCGCCCTGTCGCAATGCATCGTAATCCCGCAGGCAGTCGCCTTGTTCATCGGCAATCAGCCGATATCGGTC
>NZ_JAWRWZ010000885.1:0-231 GCF_046535285.1 Chryseobacterium sp. SIMBA_028
GGCTGACGGTCGTGGCCAGCCCGGTCACATTGACATACGCACGTACCACTACTATGTCAGCGACTTCAAACGAAACTATCTTTGCTTCAGTGGAGGCGGGGGTACGCATTTCTATGAGGTGAGCGGGATCTATCGCAAGCCTGGATACTTCGATCCACTTGCCCTTGCGCGCATGAAAGCTTTTTTGAAGATCATCCGGTCACGGGAGGCCAAAGCGTTTTTTTCATTCGG
>NZ_JAWRWZ010000886.1:0-231 GCF_046535285.1 Chryseobacterium sp. SIMBA_028
GTCTCTGTTTTGCTTTTGGAGAATCTACTGAAATTCCGCTTCCGATCCCTTGCCAAACCAATTTTTGACTTCTTGCATCTACAAGATCAACGATAATGGCACCTTCGTTATAATTGCTGGTCCAGGTTCTGCTCATTCCAACGCCCCATCCGAAAGGACCGCCCCATCCCCACATTCCATAAGGAGTGCTGCTGTTGATATCGGTTACTTTTTTGTGGTTTGCTTTTACAT
>NZ_JAWRWZ010000887.1:0-231 GCF_046535285.1 Chryseobacterium sp. SIMBA_028
GTTGTTTTTTTAAAGGCTCACTTGCTTCCAGTTGATCTTTTACCCTATCGGAATGTTCTGTATGTCCATAAATTGGCAACATCATTCCGTGTGGCAAATGATGATTATCACAGCTAATCAGAACAACATTATTTCCCATCATTTTCTGAATTAAATTATGTGAAATGGTAATCTGAAAATGATCCAACATCAATAATCCCAGATCTTCGACAGGAACGCTCCCCTTCTCAG
>NZ_JAWRWZ010000888.1:0-231 GCF_046535285.1 Chryseobacterium sp. SIMBA_028
CTATAAGTCCAAGATGGGCAGCTGGCAGGACCTCGGCGTCCCTTGGCTCCGCCGGATCTTCGGTGTGGGCCTCGGGCTGGCAGTCATACAGCAAATTACCGGTGTCAACTCGATCATGTACTACGGGACCCAGATTCTCGCCCAGTCCGGTTTCGGCCGCGAGGCTGCGTTGACCGCCAACATCGCCAACGGCGTCATTTCCGTCCTTGCGACGTTCGTGGGGATTTGGTT
>NZ_JAWRWZ010000889.1:0-231 GCF_046535285.1 Chryseobacterium sp. SIMBA_028
ATGGAAAAACTTCCGGACATTGAATTTCATACCAGTTACAATCAGGTAACGAATCTTTTCCAGCACGAAAACGGTGTATTCGGGAAAGCGACCAAATACGATGTGATCAATGGAATGTATGATTTCACTCTTTCTGCTTCCATCCCTGTATACATGGGAGGAAGAATTAAAAACACGGAGAAAAAAGCAGCCATAGACACTGAAATCTCTACTTTAAAGACCCATTTGGAT
>NZ_JAWRWZ010000890.1:0-230 GCF_046535285.1 Chryseobacterium sp. SIMBA_028
GCCTTGGCCACCAGCCCCGTTGCGGGCACGCCGACCCTGGTTGAGCGTCCCCGATATGTCGATATGGCGTCCCGGTTCGGGATCACGCTCCGTGAACAATTGACGTGCGGCTTCCATGTCCACGTTGGCGTCACTTCGGGGGAGGAAGGCGTAGCTGTCCTGGATCGGATCCGGGTGTGGTTACCGTTGCTCTTGGCGCTCAGCGCCAACTCTCCGTACTGGCAAGGTTC
>NZ_JAWRWZ010000891.1:0-230 GCF_046535285.1 Chryseobacterium sp. SIMBA_028
TTTTGCAGGCGTGAAGGTCTCGAATCATTCGGTACTCCTAGCTGCTTTGTGTTGTGTCGATCAGCCTAGATCGGTCCGGGGGAATGGCCGAAGTGGGATTCGAAGACCTGTGGATATCCCTGAAACACCCATGCAAGCGGCATTTGAGGTCTTCGATCTGATGGGTTTGAGATTGGTTTTGGGCACGACAGCATCACGTGCCCTGCACCAATCGTTGGCAATTGCGTGGC
>NZ_JAWRWZ010000892.1:0-230 GCF_046535285.1 Chryseobacterium sp. SIMBA_028
GGTACATTTAAGGTTTTTAGCGAGGTTCAGATATTTAGTTTTAAATTCATCCATCTCATAGACATCAAAAATGTCAATAAGCTCTGATAAAACAGTTTGCCCTCTTGGTGTTTCTACTTTTAAACGGTCTAAAAGCTTATCCACAGAAGCTCCGACATTCGTATTACCACCTGCATTAAGATACGATACCAATACCGGTCCTAATAATGATGATGTTTCTAGCATATCAT
>NZ_JAWRWZ010000893.1:0-230 GCF_046535285.1 Chryseobacterium sp. SIMBA_028
CCCACGTTCGCGCCGTCTTCGGTCGGATCGACATGCACGCGGAACGGGCGCTTGCCCGCAGGCTTCGCGACTACGTCCACGATCGCATCGGCGACGAGATCCGCATGGGCGTCGGGCGGTACGATCGCGGCGAATGCCTCTTGGACTTCGTGCCCGAAGTTCTTGTAAGGGCCGGCGTCGTATTCGGCCGCGCGAGCCGTGTCCGCCGGGGCTCCGGCGTGAGCGAAATG
>NZ_JAWRWZ010000099.1:0-350 GCF_046535285.1 Chryseobacterium sp. SIMBA_028
AAACGATTAATTCTGTTTTCAGTCACGGATTTGTTATTAATATGACGGTTGGAATTATTTTGATGGGTGTCCTGCTTTTGGGACTTCCTCTACTCTATCATTCTGGTCAGCCGACAAAAATTGTTCCTGATACAGTAGACTTCTTAGGAATTATGGCAATCAGTATTGTTCCTTTTATGGCTTTTCAGACATTGAGAGAGGTTTCAGAAGGATTATCTTACACGATTGGAGTTACAAAAGCTACCATCATTGCGAATGTCATTAATATTGTTTTGAATTATGTTTTCATTAAAGGACTTTGGATTTTCCCTGAAATGGGTGTAAAAGGTTCCGCATTAGCGAGTTTAATT
>NZ_JAWRWZ010000894.1:0-230 GCF_046535285.1 Chryseobacterium sp. SIMBA_028
GCGGCGTTCGGCTACGGATCGCTGCATTTCATCGATGCGTCGACGCCGCTGCGGCTGCTGCTCGCGTCGGGCGGCGCTGCGCGTCGCGGCTGCAGTGCTCGCGACGCCGATCAGGCCGAATGCGCACATCGCAGCGCATCGGCCGCGCGTGGGGCGGCATCGTCCGTCGATTGAACGGTACGACCGGCCTTCACCCCCGTGTCGCACCCTCCTCGTCATCCACCTTCCGC
>NZ_JAWRWZ010000895.1:0-230 GCF_046535285.1 Chryseobacterium sp. SIMBA_028
GTTCTGCACCGCGAGCAGGCACATCTGGACGAAAATGCCTACCGTCGCCTCAGGAGCATACGTTTGCCAGTTGGTATTGCTGACAAAGGAGATCGCCGTGTTCATGGCGATCCAGGGATCAACTCCCGGCAGCGCGTTATTCCCGGGAAGCACCCCTTGCAGACGTTGCAGGGCGAAGACCACCAGGATGGATACGGCTGAGAAGACCAGGATGCTCCGGAGATACACGG
>NZ_JAWRWZ010000896.1:0-230 GCF_046535285.1 Chryseobacterium sp. SIMBA_028
CATTATTAGTCTTTGTTTCTAAATTAGTTAAGAGCGATTTCATAGGCTTACACAGGAACTAAAGTGGATTGTTCAACAAAATTTTCCAGCAATTCAACCGCACGATCATTTCCCCCTGCATTAATTAAACTCGATTGAACTTCTTTGGCTGCATTTCTGTACGTTGGGTTTTCCAATAGTTCAAAAACAGTCTGACGAAGGGCATCTACACGTAATCTTTTATATCGAAT
>NZ_JAWRWZ010000897.1:0-230 GCF_046535285.1 Chryseobacterium sp. SIMBA_028
GCCGCTATCTGCTGTTTTATCGGCATTATAGATCTGCCTTTCGGGTACTATACGTTCCTAAGGGGAATCGTTTCTGTGATGGCCTTAATCATTATTTTCAATGAATTCAGGAGCAGAAGATTTTGGTTTATTGCATTTGCGCTCATTTTCATTCTTTTCAATCCGATTATCCCGATTTACTTTTATCTAAAGCCTTTTTGGATTATCATTGACATCATTGTCGGGCTTTT
>NZ_JAWRWZ010000027.1:0-9728 GCF_046535285.1 Chryseobacterium sp. SIMBA_028
CTTTATGTTAACCCTTCCCTGTCATCAGAGCCAGGGACTGCCGATGTTGAATATTCTGCCTCTGTTGGAGCGGATACGGGTAGCTTGTCAGGAATAGCCCTTTTGCAGGGTACAGCGGCCAACGCACCGACCCTTGAAGTGGATGGCATCAATGTGGGTGCCAGCTGGAACAGTGTGGCATCTGCCGTTTATGACTATGGTGATGTACCTGCCAGCTATGATTTTACCAAGGATGGAGTATATGCTCCTGCTGCCCATGGCCTGCTTTCAGGTCTGGGAATGGGAGGCCTTGTTCCTGATCTTGAACTTTCCCCGCTGAGTGTTGCCGCCGGAGCGAATAATAACGGCAGCAATGGAGATGGCTTGGATGAAGATGCGATAGATGTATCGGTAAACCAGATTAGAACCGGCGTGCCTTATACACTATCAGTTCCAGTGACCAATCCAGTGGCTGCTACAAGATATTTGTATGGTTGGATCGACTTTAACAATGACGGTAAGTTTCAGGTAGAGGAGGTTGCTACAAGGACATTTTCTACTGTGGGTTCTACCACCCAAACATTAAGCTGGACAGTTGCCCAGACCGGAACAATAGCTTCCGGGGCTTCAAAGCTTTATATGAGGCTCAGACTTTCAGATCGTTCCCTGAATGACTTTACCACTGCTGCCAGTGGCGGGGCTCTTATTGATGAGAGAAGTGTAGGTAACGGAGCTGTAAGCACAGCGAATGCAGCTAACTTTGGTACAACCTCCAACGGGGAGGTAGAGGACTACCAAATCAATGTAGTTGATGAATACGATTATGGTGATGCGCCTTCGAGCTTTGAGAATGACAAGGATGGTAATCCATTGCCTGCCTTGCATGCTCCTCTAACAGGGTTCAGCCTTGGGAGTCTTTTGGATGTGGAAAGTGCTCCAGCTTCTGTGACTTCTCCCAATGAGAATAATATATCTGGGGATAATGCAGTAGGACTGGCTGATGAAGATGGTCTTACCACTTTGACGAGTGTAAGCCGTGGAGTAGCCTACAGTCTTACGGTTCCCGTAAATATTCCTTCCAGCCTGACAGGAACAAAGTATTTGTACGGATGGCTGGACCTTAATGGTGACGGACGTTTCCAGATAGGAGAAGTGGCAAGTGCCACTACTGCTGCAACTGCTGCTGCAAATCTTACCCTTACCTGGACCGCTGCTCAGACTACAAGTATTGCAAACGGAACAAAAAATATTTATTTACGTTTAAGACTTTCTAACTTAAGTTTGGTTGACTTTACCACTGCAGCAAGCGGAGGGGCCTTAATTGATGAGAGAAGTGTTGGTAATGGAGCAACTACAACAGCCAATGCTGCGAATAATCCAAACACAGCATTTGGAGAGATTGAGGATTATCAGCTCCCTGTAGATCTGTATGATTTTGGAGATGCTCCGGTTTCTTATGACAATTCGAAAGATGGTGTTTTCTTGCCTGCAGGACATATGCAGTTATCAGGTCTTTCACTAGGAAGTATTCTTCCGGATGTTGAACAGGTTCCTTTTAGTGTTGTTGCTGGAGCTAATAACAATGATGGTAATGGAGATGGATTGGATGAAGATGCCATAGATGTATCGGTAAACCGGATTAGAACAGGGGTACCTTATAGATTATCAGTTCCAGTGACCAATCCGGTGGCTGGTACAAGATATCTGTATGGCTGGATCGACTTTAACAATGACGGTAAGTTTCAGGTAGGAGAGGTTGCCACAACAACATTTTCTACTGTAGGTTCTACCACCCAAACGTTAAGCTGGACAGTAGCCCAGACCGGAACAATAGTTTCCGGGGCTTCAAAGCTTTATATGAGGCTCAGACTCTCAGATCGTTCCCTGAATGACTTTACCACTGTTGCCAGTGGCGGGGCTCTTATTGATGAGAGAAGTGTAGGTAACGGAGCTGTAAGTACAGCAAATGCAGCTAACTTTGGAGCACCCTCCAACGGGGAGGTAGAAGACTACCAAATCAATGTAGTTGATGAATATGATTATGGTGATGTACCGTCCAGCTTTGAGAATGACAAGGATGGTAATCCATTGCCTGCCTTGCATGCTCCTCTAGCAGGGTTCAGCATTGGGAGTCTTTTGGATGTGGAAAGTACACCGGCTTCTGTGACTTCCCCTGCTGAGAATAATACATCTGGGGATAATGCAGTAGGACTGGCCGATGAAGATGGTCTTACCACTTTGACGAGTGTAAGCCGTGGAGCAGCCTACAGTCTTACGGTTCCCGTAAATATTCCTTCCAGTCTGGCGGGAACAAAATACTTATATGGATGGCTGGATCTTAATGGTGACGGTCGTTTCCAGGCAGGAGAAATGGCAACTATCCCTACATCGGGAGCGGGGCTTAATCATCTCACCCTTACCTGGACCGCTGCTCAGACTACAAGTATTGCAAACGGAACAACAAAAATTTATTTACGTCTAAGACTCTCTAACTTAAACTTGGTTGATTTTACAACCGCAGCAAGTGGGGGAGCCTTAATTGATGAGAGAAGTGTTGGTAATGGAGCAACTACAACAGCCAATGCTGTGAATAATCCAAACACAGCATTTGGAGAGATCGAGGATTATCAATTGCCTGTAGATCTGTATGATTTTGGGGATGCTCCGGTTTCCTATGAAGCTAATAATGCAAATGCTTCATATCCGGCAAGACAAATAGCAAATTCCGTATATACTTTAGGAAAAACAATTGATCATGAACAGGCTGCTCAAAGTGTGGCAGCAGGTGCTGATAATAATGGAACCAATGGAGATGGCATTGATGAAGATGGTATAGAAATGCAAACAATTACCCGAGGAGCTCCATTTACATTTTCTACGTCAGTAAATGCAAATACAGCATCAAGTGTTATTGCATGGGTTGATTTTAACAATGATGGTAAATTTCAATTAAATGAAGCTGCCTATGCAACTTCTACTGCAGCTACAGCAGGGTATCAGCCTGTAACTGGTGAAAGTATTGTACATTTTTGGTTCAGAGGAGAGCAGACAAGTCGAATTCCTGTGGGAGCTACCCAGCTATATTCGAGAATAAGACTAACGCAGACAACTGGTACAGATAACGCCTCTACCACAGATATTGATGAACGTTCTATTGGGGATGGTACCAATACAGGTATATACACTACTCCAAGTTTAGGGGAAGTGGAAGATTATCGTTTTAAGGTTGGCAATAATCTTTACGAGTTTGGTGATTTACCTGAAAGCTATGAAATGGATAAAAATGGTACTGCTAAGCCAGATAATTTCAAGCCTGCAAGAAACTTTGGTACTCAATACTTATATCTGGGAAGTTCTTATGATCATGAAGCAGGTCCTGCTTCAGTAAGTACGGGAGCTGATAATAATGGTAATAATGGTGATGGAGGAGATGAAGATGGTGTAACAAGTCCATTGCTTATCAACCCGGGAGCTATTAATGGCTATAATGTGGAAGTTAAAAACTATACAGGTGCTAACGCTACTCTATATGCATGGATTGACTTTAATAATAATGGACGATTTGAAGCTACTGAAGCATCTATTCCTGTTGCAGCACCTACTGGGGGAGGATATTATACCACTGTAAATTTCACGGCGGCACAAACAGCAGCAATTTCAGCGTCATTAAATAAGGTATATATGCGAGTGAGGATTTTACAAGCCGAACCAGGAGTGACGATTGGGAATGATGCCAATGCTGTTGTGGATGAACGTGCTATTGGAGATGGATTGGCTACCGGTAATTATGGATTTATATCGCTTGGAGAAGTTGAAGATTATCAACTACAGGTAGTAAGGGATTTTGGTGATGCACCGGTATCTTACGAGAATTCTGCACCGGCTTTTCATACCAATACTGCTATTCCTGATCTTTATATGGGAGCAACTGTTGACTATGAGTTGGCTCCAAATAATGTTGCACCAGGAGCTGATAACAATGGGCTTAATGGTGATGGAGCTGATGAAGATGCTTTCTCAGCACCTTTAATAATTACAAACGGCAGTCAGTTTACGGTGAGCGTACCAGTAAATACAAAAACGACAGGGACTAAATATTTATATGGATGGATAGACCTAAACGGAGACGGAATTTTTAATGGTAATGAGGCTGCTATGACCAGTGGAAGAGCTACTGCAGGAGATGCAAATAACTTTACGCTTACATGGACATCTCCCGTGGCATCTGCATCTGTGATTAGTTCTGGAAAAGCATATGTAAGATTTAGGCTTTCTGCTGCTTCACTTACCAATGCAAATGCTGCCACTCTTATTGACACCCGAAGTTATAATGGAAGCAATGCTTTTGGTGAAATTGAAGATTATCAGTTTGATGTGGTAAGTGATGTTTACGATTATGGTGATGCACCTTCATTATATTCTAGAAATCAAAGTGGTGCCAATATAGAACCTAGACAGGCATTATCTTCTGTTTTGAAATTAGGAGAGACAATAGATACTGAAGTATCTGCACATACGGTTACTGCAAATGCTGATAATAATGGTAATAATGGTGATGGAGTTGATGAAGATGGTATTACCAAACTAATGCCTATCTACAAGAACACAGCATATTATACGGATGTAAGTGTATTTAATAATTCCGGATCTGCTAAAGTTCTTTATGGATGGATCGACCTTGATAATGATGGATATTTTGAAGCCAGTGAAGTCGCTACATTCTCTGTACCTAGTTCTCCAGTCCAGCAAACAGTTCAGTTGACATGGACGGCAGCCAATACAAATAATATTCCTTCAGGCTTAACTGATGTATACATGAGGTTACGTATTTCTGAAGGGGCATTGGCAGATGCTTCCAATGTATTACTGGATGAACGTTCCATAGGAGATGGGCTTAATACAGGAGTTTATGGAGCTGCATTTGGAGGGGAAATAGAAGATTACAGACTGAAGGTTTCTACTGGATACGACTATGGAGATAATCCCGACTCCTATGATAAGAGTACAAATGGAGTTCTTGCCCCTGCAAGACAGGCCATAAATAGTGCACTATATATTGGAAATGTTTCAGCTGATTCAGAAATAACTAAACATACTTCAACTACAGCTCTTGGAGATGATAATGCAGACATAGATGATGAGGATGGAGTGATTGTTTCATCAATGTTTAAGACCGGAGGTTATGATTACTCTGCACAAGTAAAAGTACATAATACGACAGGAACGGCTAAAACACTTTATGGATGGATCGATTTTAATAACAATGGGTATTTTGAGGCAACTGAAGCGGTAACGGCAAGTGTTCCAAACAATACAAATGGAAATGTATCCCTTAATTGGACCGCTGCACAAAATGTAATTGTTGGAAGTCCAACACAGCTATATATGCGTTTACGTCTTTCTGAAGGAACATTGACTGATCGTGCAGGAGTTGGTACAGTAGATGAACGATCTTTAGCTGATGGCCTGAATACAGGAGAATATGCTGTGACACCAATTATTTTTAATGGTGAAATAGAAGATCATGTAATTCCGATAACAGCTAAACTGGATTATGGAGACTTACCAATTTCCTATGAGAAAAACTCTACAGGAGCTACTGTTGAAGCTCGCCATATAGAATCTGAAAACCTATTAATAGGAACTACCGTTGATACAGAAAATGGAGCACAAAGCGTTTCTGTAGGTAGTGATAATAATGGTACCAATGGAGACGGATTAGATGAGGATGGTATTGATATTCCATTGCCTACTCTTTATTCTGGAGCTGAGTATAGTGTCCAGATCAGAGTTAGAAATAATCTTGCTAGAGCGGCAACATTAGTTGCATGGTTAGATCTTGATCATAATGGAACGTTTACAGCCAACGAGTATACATCTGCACAAATACCGGCAAATTCAGGAGATTATATTTCCAAATTAACCTGGGCCCTTCCGAATTATACAGGTACTGAAGAATATACGTATATGAGGGTTCGTTTAACAAATTCAAATCTTGTTGATAATGCAGCCACTACTAATGTAGATGAAAGGTCTATAGGTGATGGTCTAACGACAGGAACACTTGGTAACGTCTCTATTGGAGAGGTGGAAGACTATTATTTGCCAGCTGTACCCAACCGAAATACAGCTGTAGAATGTGAAAATACAGACGACCGTTTAGGTGTAGTAAATGCACTACAGGCTCTTTTCCACGCTACTATAGTGAAAACACGTAATGCAGAATTTCTTGTTTTCGGAAACGGAGCGAAAGCATCTGGTACTGATCAGTTGTCACCACTTAGTGTAACACCTGCTAATGGATTCAATTATTCAGGGATACCGTTATTCTTAACCGGAGCCTCTTACGCTAATGGAGCGGGTTCTCATCAATATATGCTTGTTGCATCAGGTGGATTATATACCTGGGGAGGCAGTGGAATTCTTCCGGGGGCAGCCAGCTTTCACCAAGTAGCGTTACCATCCGGAGTTGGAGCTGCAAATATCAAAATGATTGATGCTGGTAGAGATAAGACAGTAGGAGCTTTTCTTGTTTTAACAAACTCAGGAGAAGTATGGGTACACTCTAATACAATAGGGAGCCATATACAGGGAGATGGCAATATTAACACTACAGGATGGCATCAGGTAATGTTAGATAATGGTACTCCGCTATCAGGAATGAAAGATATACGTACTGCCGGTGGTGTTGCCATTGCTACAAACGGGAATGAATTCTATACCTGGGGGAACAATGTATTTCTAGGAGATGGTAATCCGTTTACCAATAAAAGCTATGCAACCAAGATGACAGTTCCAAATGGAATTTCACTTCCCGTAAAGCAACAGGATATTACCAGTGATACTTCTGCTTCCTATTTCCTGAGAGATAGTGCTGGGAAAGTATTTGTACTGGGAAATAATGACGTAGGACAATTAGGTTCAGGAAATACTATAAATTCAACGAATTGGCAAACAATAAATTGGATGAACGAGGAGCCAGATGGAGTAGGTGATGAAACTGATGTTACAAAACCTATCCGTCCTGTCAGATGGATTTCAGCGAGTAATCATGATGGTGGTGCACAATCCTTATTTAGCGTTATTACCGACGAGAAAAGAATTTATAGCACCGGATCAGATGGAGGTGCTAAAAAAGGAGTCGTAAATCCTACCAACGCATATATGTTAACAGCAGCAACTACGAGCAATGGAGCCCAAATGGCTGAGGGAGAAATGATTTTTGTAGAAGCTGGAGGACACATCTCAATTGCTGTTGAGGCAGGAAGTGATAGATTTGGATATGTAGGCCATACAATAGAAGGAAGTGATGGATGCGCTGGGTGTACTAACAACCCTAGAGAATATAATTTCACCTTAACGCCTAATATTGGTCAGGTATGTGGTAATAAATTACTTGACTATGGAGATTTAGATGACCGTTATAATCTTGGTGCCAAGGCAAGTCATGAAATTTTGGATACACCGGAAAATACTGCCCTAAAATTAGGAAATCTAGGTCCTGATAGTGAAGATGGGCCATTATTTACTATTACAGGAAGTGGGAATGATGCATTGGGAGATAACCAGAATGGTATTGATGATGAAGATGCATTTACAGGATCATTACCCGTAAAGGTAGCAGGATCGCCTTATAGTTTAACCGTTCCTCTTACAAATAATACAGGAAAGGAAGCCCATTTATATGGCTTTATTGACTGGAATTTTAATGGAACGTTTGAACCTGAAGAAGCCATCGTAAAAAGTGTTGCCGCATCTAATTCAGAACAAACCGTAACCTTAACCTGGCCAGATGTTCCTGCAATATGCAGTAATAATACGGAGAGAAGTTTTGTTCGTTTACGTCTGACTACAGAAGTATTTGTTGATGATCTTTCTACTCCTGCTGACGAAAGAAGTTTCGCTGCTGGGCCTGATGGTGAAGTAGAGGACTATTATGTAGATTGGAAACCGCTCTCATGTGATAACGTCTGCTACAAACCTGGAGCTACAACAGGAGGAAATATTTTGGATGTTAAATTTGGAATAACCTCTTTAAACAGAGCCGGATCAGATGATTTAGACAAATGGCCTATGGCTAGAAAAGGAGGCTGGATTGTATTAGAATCCAAAACAAAAGGTTTTGTTCCTAATAGAGTGATGTTTAATAATTCTGGAAATCCTGTGGGGATTCCTGCTGATAGTTTTACAGAAGGAATGATGGTATACGATATAACAAACCAATGTCTGAAAATATATACTTCAATTGATAATGGAGTGACATTCGCGTGGTATTGTATAAGCAATCAGGCCTGTCCTGAATAAACTTAATAAAGCTGTAGGCAAAAGCAGTAGATTTTTTCTGCTGTTTTTGCCAAAGGCTTTCATTTAAATTTAAAAAAATAAAAAATAATGATATATTTTAAAATAAATGTTCTATTATTCTTAACAATATTTTTCAATCCCATCCTTGCACAACATACTGAGGACATTGTAGATGGAAATCCTATCTATTCTGTTGAGGGTACAGGATATATTGATTCAGAAACAAAAAAAAGAATGGTTTTTTCTAATCTGACTGTCGAGGGGAATAATCAAGATGAAATCTCTTTAAATGACAATGAGATAAAAGTGAAAAAAGAAGGGATCTACCGAATAACTTTAGGTTCAGAAGTTAATAAAACACTGGAAAGCGGAAAATATATAAATTATTTTATCAATTTGAATGGTAAACCAGCCTTTCAGAGTGAACTTGGGATGCTATCTTCACAAGGAATATATTCTTTCCAGATACAGTTAAAAAAAGATGACCTTTTAAGTTTTGATATAACTGATCATGAAGCACTTAATCCAACATTCAAGAACACGATGTCGATAAGATTTACTGATCCTAAATTAATAATGGTTTCTGATCATCATCATTAATATTTTACTAGGTATTAATTAATGACCCTATTATACTAAAGTTAGTACTGTCTTCAACCCGATAATTGGATGATTGGTCTTATAAAGACTGATTCAATTATCTGGGTTGAAGTTTTTAATATTTGATAAATACTTGATGGGCATAAACAATTATGCTTAAACATCATTTTTTCAGAAAATAGGATATAGAATAAATTACAATTTTAGGGCTTAATACTTTGAATAGCGATCATATAACACATTTTCTTAACGGGGCGAATACTATAGAAAGAAAGAGTTGTATATAGGAATATTATCAATGCTGCAGGGTACTAAATCTCATTGTATAAACTGATTATTATGAATCATATTTTAATTCATGCAAGTGTACAGCAATGATATTTTTTTGAGGTTAAATTCAAACCTTAGCCCTTAAAGCTTGATTCTTTTATAGGTATATAATTTTATTAGAAAAGGTTTAGTTGAGAATATTCTCTTTTAAACTTTTAACAAAGGTACGGCAATACATAGAATTACTGATTTGAAAGATCTAACAATGTCTAATGCCAAACCTTTATTGTCTCTCATCATTAATGATTTTATAAAAGAGGTGATGTTAATTGAGGAATAGCCAGTAATTTTTTTCCGGTAAATAGTAGAAGGATACACCTTAAGATCGTAGAATATAATGTTAAAAAATAAAATAACTTTTGGGCTTACTATACCGCCTTTAATAGAATTATAAAAGCATGAAAATCAATAATAAAAAATCAATAGACAGAAAGAGCGCCATTTTAATCATCTGCCTTTTATCATGCATTACAATGATTGCTTTTTTGTGGATCATGGCCAATTTTTTGTTTATG
>NZ_JAWRWZ010000898.1:0-230 GCF_046535285.1 Chryseobacterium sp. SIMBA_028
CAGCAGGTGGTGCTCCGGGAGCAGGTGCAAACGTTACCCTTCGTGGTGGTGCATCGATCACCCAAGGTACAGAGCCACTTTACATTGTGGACGGTTTCCAATTGGATAATGCATTGAATGTTATTAATCCAAATGATATAGAAAGTATTGACGTACTAAAAGGAGCTTCTGCAATTGCGATTTACGGGGCACGTGGTTCCAATGGTATTATTGTTATTAAAACAAAAACC
>NZ_JAWRWZ010000899.1:0-230 GCF_046535285.1 Chryseobacterium sp. SIMBA_028
TCATTCATCTCTTCGTAAGCCAAACCAATTCTATTCTAAATTACATAGAGAAACGATTTTTTCTCACCCAATTTTTCAGCGGTATTCAGAGCCACAAAACCATATTTTAATCCTTCTTTATAATCTCCTAAAAATATGTAGGCCGCGCCCATGAGATCATAAATATTGTCTAGCTTTTTATAATGACTTTGCTGATATAAGGTTAGCGCTTTCTTTAGACAGTTCAGTGC
>NZ_JAWRWZ010000900.1:0-230 GCF_046535285.1 Chryseobacterium sp. SIMBA_028
ATGACAACTATGAAGAATATGATCTGATGGAAAATACAGTCCTTAAGCTTCAGACCCAGGAATCTCAACAGTGGAACCTGGAGAATGAAAGTAAAAAAGTGAAAGAATATGAAGAGAAAGAAAAAGATAAACCCGAAGAAGAAAGAAAAAAATATATTCCAAAAAACTTTGATTATTTTTTTAAAGTAAATGCAGAGAAATTCTTTAAATACAGATGGAAAAGTATTAAC
>NZ_JAWRWZ010000901.1:0-229 GCF_046535285.1 Chryseobacterium sp. SIMBA_028
GGGCGTGGTGTTCTCCGATATCGGGCTGTCATTCCTGAAGGAAGCCGATCCGGCGTTCTTCGACGAATTCATCGCGCATCACGAACGTTGCGACTACATGGAAATCGTTCACCGTGGCACGCATGTGCAGGTCCACGGCAATCATTTCTCGCGCACGTCGCGCATCGACATGCTGCGGGTCCTACAGCGCGCCTGCGAGCGCGAAGGTATCAGGATCGAATACGGTCGG
>NZ_JAWRWZ010000902.1:0-229 GCF_046535285.1 Chryseobacterium sp. SIMBA_028
GGGCAGGCCGGCGTCGTGCTTTCTGTCAATGAGGCCAATCCGGCGGCGTTGTCTGCCTACCGCAATGCCGGTTTCATTGACCGGGGCCAATACCTTGGCGGTAATGCTGGACCGCAACGGACTATGTACGTTCCTTTCCGTGCGTGTGGCGTCAACTCATCTTGACGTCAGTCTGATCGTCAACTAACGTTGACGACATGGAGGAGGATCGCATGAAGACGCTTGTGGG
>NZ_JAWRWZ010000903.1:0-229 GCF_046535285.1 Chryseobacterium sp. SIMBA_028
TTTATTGCCTGCTGTAATCAGAACATCTTTATTTCCTTCCCATTCTTTGATTCCTAATCTCAGATAGACAATCTTTTCACCGATGGTCATTACAGAGTTCATATCATGGGTATTGATAATCGTAGTGGTGTTGTATTCTTTCGTAATTTCGAGAAGAAGATCATCAATTACATTAGAAGTATAAGGATCAAGACCGGAATTCGGCTCATCACAAAACAAATATTTCGGG
>NZ_JAWRWZ010000904.1:0-229 GCF_046535285.1 Chryseobacterium sp. SIMBA_028
TTTTGCAAGTGTGTAAAAGAAAATTCAATTTCAGAATTTAATTCTTTTAACTTTCCATAATAATCGTAAATTTTTAAGCCCTCTTTTTCAAAGATGGAATTAATGTCAGCTATCTTCTTTGAAAATAGATCGGTTTTAAATTCAGAAACCTCATCAAAAGAATAAACAATAAATCTGGAAAACAATCCATTTTCTTTAGACTTTATTAAACTTTTCAGCTGCTGAGGTG
>NZ_JAWRWZ010000905.1:0-229 GCF_046535285.1 Chryseobacterium sp. SIMBA_028
GCGAATGGAGGCCGCGATTTCGACATCGTCGCGTTCCTTGAGCACATACCCCGAGGCGCCCGCCTGGAGCGCCTGAACGATCGTCTGTTCCGTGCTCCACGCGGAGATTACCAGCATCGGCAATGCCGGGTCGCGAGCATGAAGCTCGTGTATGAGATCGACACCGCTGCCGTCGGGCAGGCCGATGTCGATCAGCGTCAGGGCGAACGGTTGCTCGGCGAGGATCGTG
>NZ_JAWRWZ010000906.1:0-229 GCF_046535285.1 Chryseobacterium sp. SIMBA_028
CGTGTAAACTCATCTTAGTGATTTTTAAAATTTAACTGTTCAGCTTTCGCAAGACTTCCTTTTTTCTGTACATCGGAATCTACCTGCCCGTCTACCAGATTATTGAATCCCATTGCTTTTTTATTTCCTCCGATTTCCACAAGTACAACTTCTTTTTCTTCCCCCGGTTCAAAACGCACGGCGGTACTGGCGACAATATTCAGCCTTTTCCCAAATGCTTTTTCACGGT
>NZ_JAWRWZ010000907.1:0-229 GCF_046535285.1 Chryseobacterium sp. SIMBA_028
TGGTGAATGCGGCGCTCATTTACCTCTTTTCTGTGTATGCTTCACGGCCAGGCACAAAATGCGGACGGCAAGTTTGCACAACTTAAGGCGCTGTCTGCAGGACGGGGCTGCGGCGTTTAGGGTGCGCGGCCGGCGCTAGGGGCACCGATGAAGAGTCGCCACGGCATGGCGAGGATGTCTATCTGCTTCCCCGAGTATTGTCCGGGCGAGTAGGTGCCTCCCATGAAGC
>NZ_JAWRWZ010000908.1:0-229 GCF_046535285.1 Chryseobacterium sp. SIMBA_028
GGTTCTAATTCTCTGTAATTTAGAAATAAAATAAAAATATTCACCGCAAAATAAATGAAAGTGAAAACGTAAAAATTCTTTATTTTTTTCACTTTTCTTTCCGCTTCCTTGTAACGAAGGTCGTTTTGATCTATATTTTCCATATTAGTAGTTTTTATCTTTTATCTTGTTTTTCTAAAATCTCTCTGATCTTTTTTTCTTCCCAGCCTTTACCGATTGCAAAAACACT
>NZ_JAWRWZ010000909.1:0-229 GCF_046535285.1 Chryseobacterium sp. SIMBA_028
CCTTAAAATTTTTATACGCATTCGGAATATCAATTCTTCCCATGTTGGATAAAGTAATATCATGACCACCTTTGCTTGATTTTAACATTGAAATCATGCGATCAACGACAGGATGCATATTTTCGCCCATCCACAAAAGTTCTCTTGCTTGCATTTTTTCAATTTTTTGAAGAAGTTCTTTTTTAATGTGTCTGGAGTTTTCAAATAAATCCTGATTTCCTTTTTTCAT